>NZ_JBITPN010000018.1:0-112108 GCF_050467985.1 Brevibacillus sp. NRS-1366
TTCTTATTAAAGCTAATTGACCGGATTAAAGAACAAGGGTGTACTCATGTCGCAATGGAAAGCACAGGTGTTTTTTGAAAGCCAATCGTCAATTTATTGGAAGCAGAATCAATTGAATTTTTGGTGGTTAATGCTACTCATATGAAAGCAGTCCCTGGAAGGAAAACAGATGTCAAAGATGCCGAATGGATCGCTGAACTTCTTCGTCACGGGTACCTCCTTTTCAAAATGGCAATATCGTTCATTTCTAGACCCGTTATATTCTTTATTATTTTCTCATCAATACCTTCAGCCAATGCTTTTCGTGCAAAACACAAGCTATATTTATCTGTCGCCAACATCCGAAGAAGCTCATTCCTATCTTCAAATGACAAGTAATCATCTACTATCGTGCCATCCAATAAGAACTCCATATCATAGGTCCCATCCTTGTATTGAGATAATGTATTCGAAGTGAACAAAAAATAGCGGCACCATCACGGTCATAACATTGTTTTAAGCTAATCGATACAACATCGATATTAATGAAATCCTCATTTAACTTGCCCAAAAACAAATCCTGATACCGGTCTTTATTCTCATTTCTCCAACTCCGAAAAGCTCCCCAAAAACTTTGGATCGTTCTCTGTATGGCATTATGTTCTTGCTCCCAACTTAGAAGGATACCATTTACCGTACCACCCTCAACGGTGTCACGCCAACAAAACGCGGAAAACATACGCTAAGACAATTTTCGGAACAAAAAAGCCGATTTTTCCTACGCTTAGGAAAATCGGCTTTTAATTTTGCTATTTAACAGCACGACTTTTTCATATGCTGGATTCTACAAGTTTATCTTTTTTCGATTTGTATTCTCAATTATTTATTTGTTATTTCCTTTGCTGTATTAAGAATAATGCTAGACCACTTAAGATGAGTGCGATACCTATACCTTGTTGTAAAGAAATAACCTCATCCAAAATTAAATAAGCAAGTATACAAGTTCCAATCGTCTCTCCTAATATGCTCATTGAGATAAGAGAGGTACTTAGCCATTTCAATAGCCAATTAAAAATTGTTTGCCCTAATATCGTTGCAACAAACGCTAATCCAATAAAGGACCACCATGTTTGCACGGAATAATCGAAGAAGGGTGTTTGCTGACTGATGGCAAAAACACCTAAAAATAATGTACTGCTCCCATAACCAATAACTGAATATGGAACAAGAGATAGTTTTTTACGAACATGCTGGCCAATGAAGAAGTAGGCTGTAATGACGCCTGCCGCTATAAAAGCAAGTATATCACCAAATAAAGCCTGTCCACTAATTTGAAAATCCTGCCATCCAATGACAATACTTCCAGCAATCGCTACAAGACAACCCATTAAAGCCCCTTTACTGAAACGCTCTTTGAATAGAAAATAGCCTCCAGCCATTGAAAAGAGAGGTTGTAATGTAACAATGACCGTCGAGCTTGCCACTGATGTGTAATTTAATGATTCAAACCACAAAACATAATGGGCTGCTAGAAATACGCCTGATAATAACCCGAGTCCCCATTGATTTTTTGACAACAAACTTAATTCTTTTCGGTTCTTTTTATTTGCTAATAAAAATGGCAAAAGCATTACCGTTGCAAAAAACATCCGATAGAATGCCGTAATTGTCGTAGGTGCATCTGCTAATTTTACGAATATGGCTGAAGTAGATAAAGCAAATACACCAAAAAATAAAGTCATGTAGGAAATAAGAGGTGATTTCAATTCTGTTTCCCCCTAGATGTGCGTTTACAATAATAAAATTGATACATTATAATGTACAAACGTAAGTATAAAATATTTATGTAATCGATTAAAGTATTCATTCACCATGTTTATTATGTCAGCACAAATAGAGTTAAACATACATTATCTTAGAAAGGATCTCTACTATGAACTCTCATCGCCTGGGGCAAACAGTTTTAAATTATCGTAAAAAGAGTGGGATGACAATTCGTGAATTCGCCGATTATGCAGGAATCAGCACTTCACTTATTAGCCAGATAGAAAGAGGACAAGCAAATCCCTCGTTAAGTGTACTAGAACTGATTGCACAAGCATTAAATGTGCCACTCTTTACCCTCTTCATTAATGAAATTAATACGGATTCACTCATTTCGAGAAAACATGACCGAAAGAAAGTATATCGTGAAAATAGTAACCATATTGTCTATGATGTGTTAACACCAGACTTTATGAAAGCACATATTAAACTCTTAATGATGGAATTAAATGCATATGCAAGCACTACGGAAAGTTACTATTCACACGATGATAAAGAAGAAATTGCTGTCGTCATGAAAGGCCAAGCTTATGTTGAACTTGAAGACACCGAATATTTTTTAGATGAAGGAGATGTCGTACGCATTCCACCAAATGTTAGACACAGATTTTTGAACAAAAGTGATCAGCCCAATCATATTTTATTCGTACTAACTCCAGCTTTAGTTTAAATAGCTCCTTTAATTTAAGTACTAAATGATAGAGTGACTTCAACTACTAAAAAGGGGGCCGCCCATGTTTTCCGCGTTTTGTTGGTGGGACCCCTCAACTTGATAATATCATTATCTTTATAGATTAACGGAAACTGCCCTTTAGTTAAGTAACGGTTTTCTTACGTGCAAACCCTGTTATTCAAAAAGTACAGAAAATACTAAAAGAACCGGCGGTAAAGCTCTCGCCGGCGTTCCCCTCGTAACTGGGCATAAATTTGGGTGGTTGATGATTTTTCATGTCCCAACATGCCTTGAATGAAATCTAATGGCGCTCCGTTATCCAGGAGCTGGCACGCATAGGTATGACGAAAGCGATGTGGATATACGTTTGCTTCGAGTTCACCCCGATTAGCAAGCCGTTTTAAAGCCCATCTGATCGTCGGAATAGCCATTCGTCTTGTAATATGTGTATCGGTTACAAATAAGGCCTTACCAGATTTGTTGAGTAAATCTGCCCGATAGTTGAATAACTGGTGACAGTCTAACACTTTATTTCTCAGTCTAGTACTTTATTCTTCGGTCTAATACTTTATTTTACAGTCTACAACTTTATTTTTATGGAACAGCTGGCCGAGGAAAAGGGAGAAAAAAGCGAAGCTCTTTGAGGCCCAGCCGAGGTGGAGTGAAAAAAGGGAAACACGGTCTTAAGCGTCCACCTCTGAGAAACGTCATGAATCGGCTACTTTGGACGCGGTTTCGCTTTTTTCATGGAAACGTGCAGGGATGACCCCTCAGCAGGGGCCCCAAGAAGCTGGAGCGTTTTCTCCCTTTTCCTCTCCTCCACCACAGCCTTACCAACCACTAAACCAAAGGCCGCGGGCGTACTTACCGCGTATTTCTTATCAGAGGATTATTGATTACGGCTAGAGTGATATGGTAGGCTGTGGAAGAATTGCGTATAGAGAACATGTGGGAGGATGATTGCAGTGCACTATTTCGGACAATTTGAGTCTCGTCAACTAATACCCGATTTTTTATCCGGCAAATTACATCCTTCTGACGACCCCTTATGGCACATGTCGGGTGCATCCGACCAAAATGAATACGCACAGTGGAGTTTCCATATCTGCGGCATGGCCTGTTTGAAAATGCTACTGGCACACTTGAAAAATAGGACAATTCCAACAATCGACCTCATGAAGCAATGTCGAGATTACGGAGGCTATGTTGTCAGTGAGGATGGATCTATCAAAGGATTGATTTACCGCCCTTTTGTTTCCTTTATCGAGGAGAAGTTTGCACTACAAGCCGAGGTTTTGGAGCAGACACCGATCGAAGAGATTTACGATCTCTTGGGACAAGGTTATGTGTACATTGCTTCAGTTCATCCCAGCATCCGTACGCCTGAGGTAACGCCTCCCAAACAAGGAGGGCATTTGGTGTATGTGTTCGGTAAAAATGATCAACGCCAAGAGATCGTTTTTCACAATCCGTCAGGCCACACATTCACTAGTCAGGAAAATGTTCATCTAAGTCCTGAGGTCTTTTCCCGTTTTTACGCGAAGCGTGGGATATTGATTAAAGTTCCCGAAGGAAAAGCCTCTTGTTCCCAAGAAAGGTCCGCTGGTGTAAACTAAACGTTGTGATGATATAAAGAAAGCACTTTCATGATGGAAAGGATGTACGTTCCCATGGCATCACCATACGTGACGTTTACCCGCGAGCAGTGGAGAGCTCTGCGGGCCTCCACGCCGCTTACCATATCGGATGAAGAGCTTGCCTGCTTACAAGGATTAAATGAAAATGTTTCGATGACAGAAGTAGCGGAAATTTATCTCCCTTTGTCGCGCTTGCTCAATTTGTACGTGGGTGGCTTGCAAGAGCTTTATCAAGCCACGCATACGTTTCTCGGAAATCAGGATGGCAAAGTGCCGTTTATTATCGGGATCGCAGGCAGTGTAGCAGTAGGAAAGAGCACGACAGCCCGGATTTTGCAGACGCTGCTATCCCGTTGGCCCAACCATCCAAAGGTGGATTTGGTCACGACCGACGGGTTCCTTTATCCCAACCGTGTATTGGAAGAGCGGGGGATTATGAAGCGGAAAGGCTTTCCCGAGAGTTATGACCTGCGCAGGTTTATTAACTTTTTAGCGGATGTAAAATCGGGGCTGCCAGAAGTATCTGCTCCTGTGTATTCCCATCTCGTGTATGACATTGTTCCAGATGAATGGCAAACGGTTCGCCAGCCGGACATCCTGATCGTGGAAGGCTTGAATGTTCTTCAACCGCCACGGGGTGACGAGAACGAGCCGCGCATTTCAGAAGTAATCGTATCTGACTTCTTTGATTTTACAATTTATGTGCACGCTGACGAAAAAGATATTTTGCAATGGTACGTCGAGCGCTTCAAACTGCTGCGCCAGACGGCGTTTTCCGATCCATCCTCCTACTTCCGCCGGTACGCCAGTTTGTCTGACGAAGAAGCAACAGAGGTAGCTACTAGTATTTGGACAGAGATCAACGGGGCCAATCTGCGTAATAACATTTTGCCGACGCGGGTACGCGCTCAATTGATTTTGGACAAAGGCCAGGATCATATGGTGCAAAGCGTCAAGCTGCGCAAGCTGTAAACACAAGGCGTAAGGGGGGATTTTCCATGAAAATGATCAGTGCCTGTTTGATCGGCTGTGAGTGTCGCTATGACCAGAAGTCCTGCCTGAATGAAGATTTGGAACAGCTTTTGCGAGAAGGAAAGGTTATTCCTGTCTGTCCGGAGCAGCTAGGGGGACTGCCAACTCCCAGGCCACCTGCTGAAATCGTGGGGGGCGACGGCTTTGACGTTTTGGAAGGGCGAGCACGCATTGTTGATCAAACAGGTAATGATGTGACAGATGAATTCCTTCATGGGGCGCAGCAAGCATTGAAGCTGGCGAAAACCGTCGGGGCTACGTCTGCGATCTTGAAGGAAAATAGTCCGTCCTGTGGCAGCTCTTTTGTTTATGACGGCAGTTTTACTGGGAAAAAGGTGACGGGTGTCGGTTTGACTGCGGCTCTGTTCAAGCGCAATGGGATCGAGGTCCGTTCTGAAGTAGAATAGACAGGAAATAGCAGAGGGGCGTCAGTGGACCTTAGTGGACCTGACACCCCCTCTGTAGTTTGACTAAGGTAACATCGCCATTTCTTCTTCCGCTTTGTACATGACTCGGTTGTTTACATAGTATCCATAAGAAACAGACCCTGGATGAAGCTATTTCTCTTCGTCCAGGGTCTATTTGTTGTACGATAAAACTGCTCTCATAACTCCTTCAACAATCGCTCCAGCTTTTTTTGCTGCTCCTTTCGTTTCTTTTTGGCCAGCCGATCTTCTTCACTCAGTGCCCGCAAAAGAGAGTAGCACATCAATACCATGATGACGGCAAAGGGCAGGGCGGCAACGATAGAGGCCGTCTGCAAGCCTTCCAGTCCGCCACTTAGCAGCAGAACGACAGCGATGGTTGACTGGAGGATGCCCCAGGTTATTTTTACGCGATTAGATGGATCCAAATTTCCATCGGACGATAACATGCCGAGCACAAAAATCGCCGAGTCTGCTGAAGTGATAAAAAACGTGATAATCAACAGAGTAGCAACGACAGCGAGAATGAAGCCCATCGGCAATTGTTCGAGTGTGAGAAATAAAGCTGTCGAAATATCTCTTTGTACAGCTTTGCCGATCAGAGCTTGATCGAAAATCTCCAGGTGCAGCGCCGTCCCGCCAAAGACGGAGAACCAGATGAAGCTGAGGAGACTGGGAACGAGCATCACACAAATGACGAACTCCTTGATCGTCCGGCCCTTGGAGACGCGCGCAATAAACATGCCGACAAATGGCGCCCACGCTATCCACCAAGACCAGTAAAACAGTGTCCAGTTGGCTACCCAGTTGCCTTGCGTAAACGGAGTCAGCCGCAAGCTCATGGAGACGAGGCTATTCAAATAGCTGCCGAGTGTGCTAGTGAAGGTGTCAAACAAAAACGAGGTCGGACCCAAGACTAAGGTAAGAAACAACAGCGCCATAGCCAGAACGAGGTTGGTATTGCTGAGAAACTTGATTCCCTTATCCAGACCCGTTGTGGCGGATAAGAGGAACAGCACAGTGATGATGGCAATAATTACGATTTGCACAACGGTATTGGAAGGCAGTCCAAAAAGATGGGACAAGCCTCCGTTAATCTGCAGGGTCCCGAGGCCAAGCGAGGTTGCTACGCCAAAGGCTGTGGCGATGACAGCTAAAATATCGATGGCTTTCCCGATGGGGCCATTCGTTCGATCACCGAGCAGAGGAGCAAAGGTGGAAGAAATTAACCCTTTCGCCCCTTTGCGAAATTGAAAGTAAGCGAGTGAGAGGGCGATGACCGCATAGATTCCCCAGGGATGGAGACCCCAATGAAAAAATGCGTAGCGCAAGGCTGTTTGAGCGGCTTCTGTCGTTTGTCCAGTTACTCCTGCTGGAGGGGCGAAGTAATGGGAGACAGGCTCTGCTACCCCCCAAAAGACAAGACCAATCCCCATCCCCGCGCTAAACAGCATCGCAAACCAGGTAGGGAGCGAATATTCCGGCTCATCATCGTCCCCGCCTAACGGAATTTGACCGTACCTGCTAAACGCTAGAAAAATGCAGAAAAGCAGAAATCCAAACGTGACGATCAAATAGAACCAGCCAAAATTAGTCGTCGTCATATGCAGCACCTGATTTGCTGCTTTTGCAAAGAGGTCAGGAGTAAAAACACCGAATAGCACAATGATGAGTACAATGGCCAAAGAGATAATAAACGTCATGCTAATCCTCCAGGGGTTGGGTCTTGCAAAGATGGTATAGTTTATAGTCCCGCATGATTTCCAATATTATTCCATGAGGAGAGGATGTAAAATTGACCCTCTTCTCTTTGAAAGAACTGCCCCTAGGAAAAACAGTGTCAGATGCTAGGATAGGGTAAAAGAGAGGAGTGGAGCAGCTATGTACGTGCCGCGCTATTATGCTGTTACGGAAAAAGAAGAGATGGTTGCTTTCATGCAGAACTATCCATTTGGACTTATCATTACCTCGAATGAAGGGCAGCCTGTAGCGACACATATTCCTTTAGAGGTTGAGATAAGAGGAGAAGACTTGTATCTGACAGGCCATATCGCGAGTGTCAACCCGCAGAGTGAGCTGCTGGGACAAAGGGATTGTTCCGTGCTTGCGGTCTTCCATGGAGCCCACACCTACATATCGTCATCCTGGTACGGCCATCCGAATGTCCCGACCTGGAACTATACGGCTGTGCATGCTTACGGTCAGGCAAGTCTGATTTCCTCGCCAGACCAAGCCAGGAAGCTAATGAAGGACCTCATGCAAAAATATGAACAGGGACAACAAAAGCCTACCGCGTGGGATTCGGTTCCCGAAAAAATGATGCAAGGGATGCTCAAAGAAATTACTTGTTTTGAGATCAAGGTAGAGCGGATGGAAGCTACTTATAAACTCAGTCAGAATCGGAATACAAAAGATTTCGAGGCGATTGTGGACAAACTGGACGGACTTGGCTGGCAAGATCGTGAAGTCGCTGACCAGATGCGTGTGGTAAGGCAGGCGCAGACCAACCGCTTGTTTACGAAAACGTCTCAATAAAACGGTTGGCTGCTTTGGAGAGGTGACGACCGGATTGCCAGACGACGGCTGCAGAAGAGTAGATCGAGGTCCCTTCGAGCTGAATTCCGCGGATTTGCTCGCTTTGATGCGTTTCCCAGGCGGAAATCGGAACGATGGAGGAGCCGACGGAAGCAGCCACCATGCTGACAATCAGCGAAATATCGGGACATTCGCAGATGACATGCGGTTCCACACTCAACCGGGAAAACTCTTTGACGATCAGATCGTAAATACCGAGGCCTGGAGTACTCGGCATAATGAGCGGAAGCTGGGCGATCTCGCGCATGTGGATTCGCTCACGGGAAGCAAATGGAGAGGAGGCAGGTACAATTAGGACGAACGGCTCTTCTTCGAGTGGGATCATGGTGCAGTTGTTGAGTGAATGAGGCAAACGTACGATAGCTACTTCGATGGTCCTTCGATCCAGCCACTGATTGAGAAGCTGTGTGTCTCCTTTCCACACCTTATACGTAATCAACGGGTATTTTTTTTGAAACAGACGAATCTGTTCGGGAAGTCGATAGGCGGACAAAGCGCTCACGCCGATGGACAAAGTCCCCCGAATGCCTTCGCCTGTTTCTTTTACTTCAGAGAGGGCTTCCTCCATCTGATGAACGATGTTAAGAGCTTGTCTGTACAAGGTGAGACCTGCTTCTGTCAGCTCCATGCGCTTACCGGACCGCTCCATGAGCACGACGCCTAATTCGTCTTCCATCTGCTTGAGTTGTTGGCTAAGCGGAGGCTGTGCCATGTTTAAGCGTTTGGCGGCGCCCGTGATTTGGCCTTCCTCCGCGATTGCGATAAAGTAACGCAGCTGCCGGATATCCACGTATGGTTCCTTCCTTCTATTTAAGATCCATATGAAAATGATATGAAAGATAGATTAACTCGATATTTTTCATATTGATTTGGCTATGATAGCATAATTTTCACAGGAATTCATGGATGATGCATAAGGAAAGAAGGGATTTCACGTGCGTACGTGGCTGGAAAAGATTTTTCACCTCCGCGCTTGCGACACGACGTTTCAACGGGAAATCATTGCTGGCTTTATTGGCTTTGTCACTGTTGTGTACATTGTTGCCGTAAACGCTTCAATTTTGCAGGATGCGGGTATTCCTATGGAGGCAGGCATTCTCGCAACGGTATTGACGGCATTTATCGGGTCATTGCTCATGGCTTTTTGGGCCAATGCACCGATTCTTCTGGTTCCCGGCATGGGGATCAATGCGCTGTTTACTTATACCTTGTGTCACTCGATGGGCCTCACCTGGCAGGAGGCCTTGGCTGCTGTCGTTGTATCGGGTCTCATTTTTACGGCTATCGCCTTTACACGAGCTGCCACGATCCTGTCCAACGCGATTCCTTCCTCGCTAAAGGAAGCCATTACAGTGGGGATCGGGCTGTTTTTGACCTTTATCGGTTTGCAAAAGGGTGGTCTGATCGTGACCAATCCTTCAACCTTTGTCGCGCTGGGTGATCTGTCCAGCCCACATGTCATTGTGACGCTGGTGACACTGGTCACTACGTTGATTTTGTTCGTTCGGGGCGTGCCGGGCAATTTTTTGCTCGGAATCACAGCAGGAACCGGGCTGGGCTTTTTGCTCGGGATCGTGCAGCCTGGGGCAGGCGGATCGTTTTCTTTTGCAGAATATGGACATGTATTTGCAGGCCTCTCGTTTTCAGCGATTTGGACGCTGCCGTTTTGGATTGCGACCTTTTCGCTTGCGATGGTGATCGTCTTTGAAAATATTGGCTTGCTTCACGGACATACGGCCATGTTTGGGCAGCCGCAAAAATTTCGCCGTTCTTTGCAAGCCAATGCCTTGTCGGCAGCGATCTCAGGAATAATGGGGACGAGTCCGACGGTTTCTACGGTAGAGTCCGCGGCTGGAATCACGGCAGGAGGACGTACGGGACTGACTGCGCTTGTGACGGGGACAATGCTGTTATTCTCGCTCGGCTTGATTCCCGTGGTAAAAATGATTCCGGACGGCGCCATAGCTCCGGTTCTGATCATCATCGGGTCTCTGATGCTGCAAAACGTGCAAAATATTAATTTGGGGGACTTCTCGGAAGGCTTCCCGGCCTTTTTGATCATCGTGATCATTCCGCTGTCTTACAGCATTGTGGATGGGATCGCATTTGGTTTCGTGGCGTATCCACTGTTGAAGCTGGCGCTCGGCAAGAGACGGGAAGTACCTGCTCTTCTGTATGTCATTGCTGGATTGTTTTTACTGAATCTGATGCTGCCGATTTTGGCATAACGGAAAAATACCCTGACTTCGGTTTGGGTATTTTTTTGTCTTATACCTGAGCGGTAGGATAAAAATCACCAATTGGCTTATCAATTACGAATGAAAACAATGGAATTGCCACTTGTTAAAACAATTCATGAACTTGTGTACGAATATTTTTGCAGGCTAGAAGCTCTTGGTTTCCTCAGAAATATTACTCCAAATCAAGAGTGCATTACACCTAGTGGCAAGCTGTTTGGGAAATTTGAAGTCCGATTTGACCGGTTTTGCCCAGAGTTATTTGGAGAAACGGAGTGCGAGATTAAGTCTTTCTTCCACAATCACCACCTTTGTTACGTGAAAAACAGATGGTTCGATTGTAAAATGAACCAAAAGAGGCTGCTACTTTTATAAACAAGACCCCGTACCATGAACGTACGGAGTTTTGTTTTACAAAAAAGTATGGCTTTTATGGGGCTTCTACCTTGATCGACGTATTTTTTGTAAAATATTATGGCGTTTGTGTCAACAGTTTAACGGCTTCCTGCATTTGCAGTTCAATGTCATGTGGCGTATAGCCGAGCCACGTATCCATGTTGATCTCATATACATGGTTGTTTATGACGGCAGGGAGGCTCTTCCATAGGGCACTAGATCTGATTTCGTTAAAACGACTCTTCGCTTCCTCCTGTTGAAATAAAGTGACGAATACATAATCGGCCGCGTAATCCGGCAAAACCTCCAACGAAATGGGAGCAGCCCAAAAGCTCGGGTCCTTCTCGATTTCCTTCTGGATAGCAGGCGGGGGAGTCAGGCCAAGAGCTTTATAGAGAGTGAAGCCCATGTTTCGCGCACCGTATACGTAAAACTCTTTAGCGTCGACTCTGTAAATGGCAACTGTTTTTCCGGCGCCGATTTTACCGATAATCTTCTCTTTTGCTGCTCTTATTTCTTCATCGAATTTCGCCTGCCAAGCTACCGCTTCCTGTTGACGATTCAGAATTTCGCCAATCACTTTCACGTGACCAAACAGGTCGTAATCCATCCAAGGAACTGCGACGGTCGGTGCGATTTTGCTGAGCTTGTCGTAGACGTCTTGGTCGATGTCTCCAGCAATGATTAAGTCTGGTGCAAGCGACAATATTTTTTCATAGTTGATTGCTTCCAGACTGCCAACGTCTTCGATACCTTGGAACTCTGCGCCAGTGTTTTCAAGCAAGTGACTTGCTGCACCAATCGGCTTTACGCCAACAGACAGCATTTGACTGGCATATTGCAAAGTCACGACTTTCTCTGGCTTTACCGGAATTTGTGTTTCCCCGAAGGTGTGTTTATATGTACGGATATCAGCCTTGTTTTCACTCGATGCCTGAACATTTGCGGGTGATGCCGAATTCGTTCCGGCACTTCCGCATGCGGCGAGCGTGAGAGAGAGCAGCAGAATGCCCAAATTAATCAGTACGTTTTTTCTCAAGATGATTCCTCCTGTACAAGAGTAATGTGGGAGAAGTGGGCGCAGCGATAGATGAATAGGGCATGGTCGGAGTAAGGAGTCGCAAGCTTCTCACAATATAATGATAAAGATTATCATTTTCATTTAATCTCGTCAACAATTTTTCCTCTTGATCAATACAGGAGGGCGGAAGCTTCTGATGTCTATTCATAACAAAAAAGGCCATCTCCTGATCCTCGAGATGACCCTCTAATGTGTGGTTTTTTACTGAATCAGAAAGTATAAACCTCGGGCATCCGCTTCCTGATTCAGCAAGAATAACCTTCCGCTAAAACGCGGTCGCTCCTCCTTGAAGAGGCCTCGATAGAGGTTTTCTTATTGTTGAGGCGAAGGTACGGCTACTTGCCAGTTAACGTTCTGATCGAATGTAACTACATTGTTTAGTCGAAAGGTTATAGACTTCGTTTCTTTTGTTAGCCCTTTTACATGAAGCTTCAGCTTCAGTCGCTGTTTTTTCGTTTTCGGGTCCATTTCTCCCCATTCTGATTCCATCCTTTCGATTGGGTAAATATTCCCTGCCGCATCGAGGAAATCAAAGCCTGCTCCAATGAATGAAATCTCTTCTTCTAGTTCCAGAATACTGCTCTTTTTACCAAAGCTGACACCGGTAATGGCAGCGTGATAATCTTTATACGTAAATGTTTCTTTCTTTTTACCTAGATTTTTCATGTCTACTTTCCATTCCATGTCCGTTTTTTCTAGTTGGGAGATTCCTGTCAAAACGAAGGTTAGACTCTTTGAAAGATCAATGGGTATATACGATTGTTGAACCATGGACAAGCTTCCTTTCGCATGAGGGGAGAGAGCTTCCAAATCGTAGTCATCGATTACGATCCCAGTGGGAACTTTATTGTGTGGGAGGGCAGAGGTCATGACCACTTTCCCTGAATCATCCAGCACATCGTAATGCACCCAGTGTCTGTTAAACACCTTTTCATCATAGTCATGAAAATATTCGGGATGATTTTCTTCCAGCTCTTTCTCTGCTTCATCCGTCCAGTTCGATTGGATTGCAAATGTAGTCACAGTTGGAGAATAGGTGACCTCCTTTAGCTGAATGGATAAACCCGAAGGAGTGGTGTAGTTAGCTTGGATCGGGAAGGTTGTAGTGGCTGCGATACTTTTTTCCAGATCGATTGGTACCCGTAGCGACCATGTACCTTCCATGCCATTCACTTTTTTCAAGAAAAAGTTCAAGTAAATCTGTTTTGTTAGCAATTCCTTCTCCAGATCAAAAGTAACATCCGCGTAGTGATCATGCGGTAGCACGTTACGGACGCTCTGAGTGACTCTCCTGCCAGATGGTAGTTGATACACTGTTTTTTGGGAGAGAATTCTTCCGTTTTCATTCGTAATGAAAATATTGTTTCGGTCCATGAGGTAATAGGAAGTACGAGATCCGCGGTCTACTTCTTCAAAGATCGTGGTCGGATCCAGCATCGTTCCATCTTTCGTTTCCAGACTATAGGTCATGATCAGCCGCTTCGTATCCGTCAATACTTCTTTGACTTTCAGCGTGATCCCCTGATCCGTTACCGATGCCTGCTGAATTTGCGAAAAGCCCTGTTTAGCGGCTGTCTGTAAGCCTTTGTCCAGCTCCGGTCGAGTGAAAAACGAATTGACCCAGTCGGCAAACGCAGGCGATACGAAGGTCCCCGCAGCGAAACCGGCGACGATGATAATGACAGTGGCAACTGCCAATAGTCTTTTTTTGTATGGGGAGGGTCTCTTAAAAGAGGTGGCCTCGCTGCGATCGGGAAGGCTGTCTAGCATCTGTAGAAATCCCGCATGGAACGAGACGGGCACGTTCTCACTTCTATGTGCCGCCTGCTGCTTAAGCCATCCATCCATTTTTTGATCCAATCTATCTTTCATGTCACGCAGCCCCTTTCACCTTCCGCGGAAGTATACCAGTTTGCCAGTGTCGCTCTCGCTTTTACGAGACGTGACTTGATTGTTCCTTCAGCTATTTGCATAATCCTAGCCATCTCCTTGATCGTGAAGCCTTCGAAATAGTGCAAGTGGATAACAAGCTGCAGATCTTTCTCAAGTGATTCGAGAGCCTGTTGTAATTCTACATTGGATTCAAACGGACTTACTGTTTCCTCTCGCTCGGGCTGGGACAGCAGGATCACCTTGTTTTTCTCACGAGCGAGCCGATAGCAGACGTTCATCAAAATACGGATCAACCACGTTTTGAAAAATCGCGGTTCACGCAAGGTATGTATGGAATGGAATGCGTTTAGTACAGCTTCCTGTACAGCATCGAGGCATTCGCTATCCGTTTTTAAAATGGAGCGGCTCACTCGGTAAAGCGTCTGTTCCATGTCCATCATCAGACGAACGAATGCTTCTTTTTCACCTGCGACAGCACATTCGACATCTTGTATAAAATTTGCCTCCACTGCTCATGACCACCTTTTTTGCTTTCTACTCTATTAGAGAGAATTTAGAGTTGTTTGGTTGAGAGAGGTGACTTTCTATTTACAAATTTTTCAACAGTTACCTGCAATGCTACAGTAGAATGAACAAAGAGAACAGGGGAGGAGGCCAGCCCGTGATCCACGAGATGACTATTCAAGTGCGTGTCGATGATTTTGGGAAGGGACAAGCATGGTATCAGGTACTGCTGAAAAGAGAGCCTGATTTTATTCCGCATGAGGGCTTTGCGGAATGGGAGGTGATTCCCGGATGCTGGCTGCAGATCGCGGAAGGCACACCAGCAGATGGGAGCGGGCCGATGCGTTTTGCTGTCATGGATATTGAAGCAGAACGGGATAGACTGATCGAGGCATTGCCGATCGAGCGCTTTGACATTTACCAGCGTGAAGAAGTACCCGTGAAGTGGGGGACATTCGCCGATCCCTGGGGGAATCGGATTGGCTTTTTTGAATACCTGGATGAGGCTGAAAAAGCAGAAAAGATGAAAAGATTTTCACGAGAGTAACAGAAAAAGAAGAACACCCCTTGCGTCCATCATCCTGTGCAAGGGGTGTTTCTATGTTCAGTTCTGGCCTTGATTATCGTTTCACAAGAACAAAAGCTTGTGTATGCTATGATTAAAAATGGAAAGGATGCTAGGTTTGCATAGAGAGAACCTGCTAGAAGAATTGAAGTACGTTGACGGGATTACGATTATAGATATACTGGGAACGATTTTGTTTACGGTAAAATTTAATCCTCGCTTTGTCTCGGAGATTGAGGAAGCGGATGAGATCGTGGGGACGAATCTTTTTTCCACGTTTCCGATGCTGAATGAGAAAAACAGCACGCTGTACAAAGGGATGAAAACCGGGAAGCCGCTTTTTCGCAAGAGCCAGGAAATTATTGATTTTAAAGGAAGCCAGATTGAAACAACCAATGTGACCTTGCCAATCCAATCGCATCGAAAAATCATGGGGCCATCGAGCTCTCTAAAGATATCAGCAAGCAAGAAGGGCTGCTGGAAAATCTGATCGAAATGGACGCCAAGCTGTTCATTGCTGCCGTTTTCTATTTGGTGATCGGGGTCGTATTTGTATAAAGGTAAACAATACGGTTTCTAGCTGAGCTTATGAACGTGAAGGATTGTAGGGGAGGGACCATGCTCTATTTGCCGGATAGGCGAATATCCTGTCAGTAATGACTAGGAAAGGAGCATGATCATGAGCATGAACGGCTATTGGTATGGGCCTTACGCATACGCATCGTATGAACCGTACGTACCTGCCGTGCAGGACCAGCATGAAGAGCGGATGGAGATTGTTCTTCGGCTCATCCAAGAAGCGATTGAGGATGAGCGCCACGATGAACTCTTTTACGATTATTTGCTCGGCGTCGCCCCTACAGAACAAGAAAAGCAGGTCATTACGAGCATCCGGGATGACGAGCGAAAGCACCGAAGCTGGTTTCGCCAAATCTACACCCAGCTCACCGGGCAACGCCCCAGCATTTCAGGTCGAGAAGAAACGTTTCAAAAGCCAGCTAGCTATTTGGAAGGTATTGAAAAGGCACTCATGGGCGAACTGAAAGCCTTTGAAAAATACAGAGTGATTTACAAATACATTCCGGTCCAATTCCGGGATACCATCTTTGAAATCATGACAGACGAAATGAAGCATGCGAGCTACTACAACTGGTTGTATGCGAAAAATAAATGAGCGGGGATGACCTCGTGATAAATGTGCCTGTCGGACGTCGCTTCGGCAGGCTTTTTACATGTTTTTTGTTATTACGAGTTAAAAACAATAGCTGGTGCGAGGAAAAAGGAGAAAAAGCGTAGATCTTTGGGACCCCCACCGAGGCAGAGTGGAAAAAGTGAAACACGCCTTTAAGCGTCCACCTCTGAGAAGCTCCTTGAACCGGCTACTTTGGACGCGGTTTCGCTTTTGGAATGGAGCCGTGCAGTCCATACCCCAGCAGGGGACCCAAGAAGCTGGAGCTTTTTCTCCTTTTTCCTCGCCCTCACTGTAGCCAGCCCGAGTGTTGCGAAACCATTTGAAAAAAAGTAAAATGATGAAATGTCCAAAAGGGACCGCGGTTCGAAAACTTCCCGCGTTATCAAAACTAGGAGGCAATCATATGTTTAATCTCACCTTAGGAGTCGTCTTTGCTCTCGTCAACTTCGGGCTTTTTCTGCTCTGCTACCGCCTGTTCGGCAGAATGGGTCTCTACGCCTGGATCGGTATGGCCACCGTGCTCGCCAATATCCAGGTCGTCAAGACGATTGAATTGTTCGGGCTCGTCATGACGCTGGGCAATACGATATATGCATCCATCTATCTCGTAAGTGACCTTCTCAATGAAAAATACGGCGAGAAGGCAGCCAAAAAAGCAGTCTGGTTCGGCTTTTTCACGCTGATTGCGACGACCATTATTATGCAGCTCGTTCTGCTGTTTAAACCGGTGGAGACCGATATCGCGCAGAAACCGATGGAACTGCTGTTTGGTTTGATGCCAAGACTGGCTTTGGGCAGCTTGTGTGCGTATTTGCTCAGCCAATTTATGGATGTAAAAATATACTCCTGGCTAAAGAAAAAGTGTCCAGGCCCAAACCAGCTATGGATTCGCAACAACGGCAGCACGCTGTTTAGCCAGCTCCTCGATTCGTTTACGTTTTGCACGATCGCGTTTTTAGGCTTCTATCCGATGGACGTATGGTGGCAAATCCTGCTGACCACGTACTTGATCAAATTTGTCGTTTCCGCTGCATCCACACCGGTTTTATATATCGCGCGCAGCATGAAGGTTCCCGAAGACTAAACGAAAGATACAGACAAATCGCCAAAAGGTCCAGGCCTTTCCGGCGGTTTTTTTGTTTTTAAATAGCAACAGTGATTCAACTTTCAAACGAATCATACCTGTCCTTTCAAACTATGTTTTTGCCCTACCTCCCCTGAATCTGCTAAATGACTCCCATCCAAACGGAGCGACGCTTTCAAAAAACGCCCCAAAGATGCCCGACGGCTAGTGAGAGGAAACAGGAGAAAAAAGCGAAGATCTTTGGGACCCCAACCGAGGCGGAGTGGAAAAAGCGAAACACGCCTTTAAGCGTCCACCTCTGAAAATCCCCCCGTGAACCGGCTACTTTGGACGCGGTTTCGCTTTTGGAGTGGAGCCGTGCAGTCCTTACACCCAGCAAGGGGCCCAAGAATCTGGAGCGTTTTCTCCTGTTTCCTCTCCTCCACTAAAGCTGGTCCGATCCAAAACCCAGCTTTCCCAAGCACCCGCTCACCCTCAAACTAATTTATTTTTCTGTCTATTGAAAAAATGGGTTGTGTTTTTCCAGTGACCTGCGCTATAGTAAAAACATGAAATTTAATAACCGATAATCGATTATCAAATATTGATAATGGAACAAGAAGCG
This sequence comes from Brevibacillus sp. NRS-1366, assembly GCF_050467985.1. NCBI lineage: Bacteria > Bacillati > Bacillota > Bacilli > Caryophanales > Paenibacillaceae > Brevibacillus > Brevibacillus sp. NRS-1366. The sequence goes on from NZ_JBITPN010000018.1 coordinate 17,722, forward strand.
ATCGTATGCTAATCTGTTAGGAGGGATATCACTTAGGAAAGAAGGATCAAGAAACAGATGAGTGCTGAGAAAACATTAGACATTTTAGATTTATTCGATTTCGACACAAGAGCGTTGAACGTTCCGCAGATTGCAGAAAAACTGGGTCAACCCCAAAGTTCTGTTTATCGTCACCTACGGTTGCTCAAAGAAAAAGGCTACGTTATGGAAGCGGCCAACGGCTATTACAGCCTCGGCTACCGTTTTTTGAAGTTAGCGAAAATCGTCCGCCTGGACATCAACATTTCCGCTATTGCCCAACCTGTCATGAGACAATTGACCAAGGATACAGGGGAAACGTCCATCTTGCTGGTGCATTCTAACATGCAAGCGGTTTGTCTCGACGCTGTACCGTCTCACCAGCCGATCAAAGTCTCTTCCGAGCAAGGACAAATCGTTCCTTTGTATGGAGGAGCGTCGTCCAAGGCCCTACTGGCTTTTTTGGGCGATGAGGTGGTCGAAGGCTTATTTGCTGGGGGGTACGTGCGCAAGCATACGGAGTTGACCATCACCGATTTGGATCAATTAAAAGAAAATCTCGCTGACATCCGTGAGAAAGGCTACGCTTTTTCGGACGGAGAAATCGATGAAGGCGTGGCCTCCTATGGAGTACCTATCCATGATTCGAATCAACAGGTCGTTGCCTCTTTGAGCATCGCCGGACCGCGAGAGCGGATGCTGGAAAAAGACGAAGGAGAATTGGTTGCCCACCTCAAATCTGCTGCGGAGATGATTCAGCGCTATCTCTAACAATAGGCGGGAGATTAGGATGGAAAAATATGATTTGGTTGTTCGAGGAAAAATTGTTACGGAAGATCAGGTAGTGCATGGGCAGATCGGGGTAGCGGATGGCAAGATCGCTACCATTCAACCGGTAGATGCCAAGCTTGACGGTGAAAAAGTTCTGGATTTCGAAAACGCTTACGTCTTTCCAGGAACCATCGATGTTCACGTCCACTGCTTTAGCAACCCAAGCGAAGGGTTTATACTAACCAGTACTTCAGCGGCAGCAGGAGGGATCACGACTTTTCTGGATATGCCCTACGACCTGCCAAATCCAATTTCAAATGTAGAAATTTTTGAAAAAAAGGTAAAACAACTTGAAAAGGAAGCTGTCGTCGATATTTGCTTGTGGGGAACGATAGCCAAAACAGGTGGGACGGATCAAATTGTTCCTTTAGCGGAAGCAGGAGCTATCGCTTTCAAAATGTCTACCTTTGAAACAGATACTTATCGCTTCCCGAGAATTCCCGATCCGGAGATTCTAAAGGCGATGCAGCTGATCAAGGAAACTGGACTTCGCGCTGCTTTCCATTCCGAGAACGACGAGATCATCGTGGATTTGATTGACGAGTACAAACAGGCAAACAAGGTATATCCAAAAGCGCACAACGAAACCCGCCCGCCAGTCACAGAAACGAGCGCGGTACTCAAGCTCATGGAATTTGCCTACTGGACAGGCGTAAAGCTGCATATTGTCCATGTTAGCCATCCACGCACGATTGATTTGATCCATGCGTTCAAAAAACAAGGTGTCCAAGTAACGAGCGAGACCTGCTATCCATATTTGTTGCTTGACGTTAATGCACTGGATGAATTTGGACCAAAAGCGAAGAACAACCCGCCACTGCGTCAACCGGAAGAAGTGGCTGGCCTGTGGAAGCATCTCGAAGCGGGAAACATCGAGCTGATTTCCTCCGACCATGCACCGTGGGGAGCAGAACATAAAAATCCGGGCAACGATAATATTTTCAAGGCTGCTTCGGGTATGCCGGGTGTGGAAATCATGACGCCTCTCATGTTTGACAGCACGGTGGCAAAAGGAAGAATGACGCCTGTACAGTTCGCCAAGGTGATGGCGCAGCATCCGGCAGAAGTATTCCAAATCCCGGGCAAGGGAAAAATCGCGATAGGCTATGACGCAGACTTCGCAGTGATTGACCCTGAACAGACCTGGGTCATTGATGAAACGAAATTCCTCTCCCATTCCAAAATATCGCCGTTCCACGGTCAGAAAGGAAAAGGAAAAGTCATTCAGACCATTGTTCGCGGAACGACTGTATACGATGGCGAAGCAGTAACAGTTGAACCGGGCTTCGGTTCCTTTGTCCCTGGTTCTGCCTATATAGGAGCGACTGTTGGGGGGCGCAAGCCTTGAGCATTACGCGATTTACAGACATGCTTGAGGTACTGCTCGATAAACAGCTTGAAGACATTCCTGCCGAAACGCAGGAGCGAGCGGCATGGTTAATCGCAGATACCTTGTTCGCAGCAAGCTTTGGCTTTCTAGCACCCGAATTAAAAGCGTATCTCTATGAGGTAGGCATAGAAGCACAAGACACAGTCCATTCGATTCCATTGCTCGGAACGGGCTTGTATGCCTCAAGAGTACAGGCGGTGATGCTGTACGGCACAGCGATTGTGAACAACGAGCTGGACGAAGGAAACCAGTTCGCAAAGGGACATCCGGCAGCACATATGCTGGCTCCTGCACTCATTACAGCTTTGGAACAAAAATCATCGGGTGCAGAAATGATCCGTGCGTTTGTAATCGGTTATGAGGTTGCCGCCCGACTAGCTTATGCCAGCAATATGAATGACGATATGCACCCGCATGGAACATGGGGGATTGTCGGAGGCGCAGTTGCGGCTGGGCTGCTGCAAAAAAAGGGAAAGAAGGAGATCGCGGAGGCTGTATTATTAGCTGCCTCACTCCCGATCGCTACATCGTGGGAAGCAGCCGTTACGGGAATGACAGTGCGCAACCTGTATACAGGGGTGGGGAGTTTCCTGGCACTGCAGGCATGGACATTCCAGGCCGCAGGTTTTGCCAGCAGCGCTCATGTGGTCGATCACCTCTGGGGAAGCATCTTGTCCAAAGGAATCAACTATGAGCTGTTCCACAAAGAACTATGGGCGCCGCCTTTGCTCAGCAAAAACTATTTCAAGCTGTATCCGTCTTGCCGCTTTTCCCATTCGGCGATTGATGCCTTGCTCCCGCTCTTGCAGGAACTGAAGCCAGATGTATCGCAGATCGAATCCGTACAGGTAGAGACGTACGGCCTGGCTGCCAGACTGGATTATCCAGACCCGGCAAACGCTTTGGCTGCCAAGTTTTCCATCCCGTTTTTGCTCTCGGTATTGGTCCATGGGCACTCGCTCTATGACTGCTTTGCAGGTGAGCTGTTTCACGATGATTCGGTACGGGAGTTGGCGAAACGCATCGTCGTTACAGAGGATAAGGAAATGACCGCTCTTTTGCCTGCCAAGCGTGCTGCAAGGGTCACGATTACGACCAGAGATGGCGCGGGGTGCAGCTATTACGTAGATGCGGCATCAGGCGGATATGAACAGCCGTTTCCAAGTCAGGAACTGCGAGACAAGTTTGCCAGCATGCTCTCCCAGTGGGGCGAGCAAAAGTCCAGTCGAATGGTGGAAGAGGCTCTCTTGTTGCCAGAAGCCGCCATGGTCAGCGAGTGGCTGGAGCGAATCAACCGTTTGACCGCGAAGGGATGAAGTTGCATGGGGACGAAAAAAATCAATCTCGAACGTCTGAAAAAGTATCTCCTCGAAGTTGGAGCAGTGGCCAATGCAGGGAATGAGGGATACACCCGCCTGGCTTACTCTCCCGAGGAAAAAAAGGCACTCGCCTGGCTGCAGGATAAAATGAAAGCTCTTTCTTTAACCGTGACCCAGGATACTTTGGGGAATGTGACTGGCAGATGGGGAGACATGACCAAGCCAGCCATTGCTTTCGGCTCGCACCTCGATACCGTACCAAAAGGCGGTTTGTACGATGGAGCATTAGGCGTTATCGTGGGACTGGAATGCCTTGAGACCTTGAGAGAAGCGGGTCTTTTGCCAGAGGTCCCGCTAGAGCTGACCGCCTTCGTGGGGGAAGAAGCGAATTTGTTGGGCGGGACATTTGGCAGTCGGGCAGTAGCAGGTTTGGTAGATAAGTCTGAAAATTTTGAATACAAACTACGCCAACATGGTTTTACTTGGGAAAACGTGCAATCCGCGAAACGGAGCAAAGACGATTACCATTGCTATCTGGAAATGCACATTGAGCAGGGAGCGCTTTTGGAGACAAATGGCAAGCGAATCGGCATTGTGACGGCGATTGCCGGAATCCTGAGATTAGCTGTTCAGGTGGCAGGACGTGCCAGCCACTCGGGTACGACGCCGATGCATCTGCGTCAGGATGCCTTGCTGGATGCCACTCGCCTGATCCAGGAAGTAAATCGGCTAGCGGTAGCGGTAAATAGCGATATTGTCACAACGGTTGGCGAAATTTCGATTTCACCGAATCTGGCCAATGTCGTTCCGGGACAAGCTGACTTGATGATCGAAATTCGTGGCAGCAGTTGGGACGAGATGAAAGGCATCGAAGAACAGATTCGTTTATGGTCACAATCGAATATGGACGCGCAGATCGTTGTAGCGGTCGAAAAGCATCCGATGTCGTTGCCAGGCTCGATTCAAGCATGTATCGACGAAGCCTGCCGAACGCAAGGGGAATCGTACCAATACATGTTCAGCGGAGCGAATCACGACGCCAACTCCATGACAGCCCTGACAGATGTCGGCATGATCTTCGTCCCGAGCAAGGACGGAGTGAGTCATCATCCGGACGAGTATACCTCGTGGGAAGACATTGAGGCAGGAGCAAATGTAATGCTGGAAACGCTGCTTCTTTTAAGTAAAAAGTACGCGCAAGGCTAAGAGAATGATGGCTGCCGGATAGTGAAATGCGAACTGGATCCATGTTAATTAAAAAAGGAGGAGATTTATTTGAATAATAAACCTTTGAAGGGCTCATTGTTGCTGCGTGGCGGAGAAGTGGTTCGTTGGATAGATAATGGCTGGAATATCGAGAAAGTAGACATTTTAATCATGGACGAGAAAATTGTTTCGATTCATGAACATGCATCCGTTCACACGGAGGCGGAACAAACGATCGATTGTACAGGCATGATCGTATATCCTGGTTTGCATAATAGTCATTCGCATTTGCTTGAATTATGGCAAAGGAGTTTGCACGAGCAATTGCCGCTTGAGACATGGGTTCCTTACAAGGCGTATTTAGATATGATGACTAATCTTCAGCCGCACGAAGTAGAATCTGTTACTCGTTTGGCCTGCCTGGAACTATTAAGAAATGGGGTTACGTCTGTTGTTGAACATATGTACTTGCGACCAAAACTGAGTACACAAGCGATTCAAGCTTCCATGAAAGCGCTCTTGACAAGCGGAATACGTGGATGGCTAGCCCCTGCGATGGTCGATTTAAGCACTGCTGAAATAAACGGTCTAAACACAATTGATCTTCCGCGGGAGATTTGTGACGAGCTTTCCAAAAAGCCCGTCCTGCCAGCGTCAGAGCAGTTGAAATTAGTTGAAGATGCGATTAAACAAGCAAAAACGATAAACAACCCGATGCTAAATATCATTGAGGGTCCTGGAGGGCCGAACTTTTGCTCGACTTCTTTATTTGAGGGTGCTATAGACCTTGCAAGACGCTATGACTTAATGCTCCATACCCATATCCTTGAAACCCGGTGCCAGAGGATGGTAATAAAGGAGCGATTCGGGAGGGGGACGGTGCAGTATTTAAAAGAGTTAGGTGCTTTAAGCCCTAAATTTTTTGCGGCACATGTGATCTGGATTGATCAAACGGAGATTGAAATGCTCGCGGAATCAGGTGTTACGGTTGTCCATAATCCAGCAAGTAACTTGAGATTGGGCAGTGGGCTTTGTCCGGTTCCTGAAATGCGAAAAGCCGGTGTGAATGTTGTTCTTGGCAGTGATGGCGGAGATACTAGCGATTCCTATGCAATCATGGATCAAGCACGGTTTGCGGCTATGATTCATCGTACTTCTCATGATGATCCAGCTACGTGGATTGCTGGCGAGGATGCCTTCACGATGGCAACTTTAAATGGAGCTGCTCTATTAACGGGCGGGAAAACAGGAAACTTAGTGGCAGGTAATTTGGCTGATATTGTCATTATGGAAAAAGATCATCGTTTCCTGACCCCTGGACCGATCGCACGAAAATTAGTTCACGCAGGCAATGGAACTATTCGCTATGTGATCGTGAACGGGAAAATGGTAATAAAAGACGGACGCAGTACTTTATTCAATGAACAGAACGATGTTGAGGTATTGCAGAATTTACTTGAGAGGGGAATGCAATTATTTCCTCAATCAATTGCAGCTGGAAACAAAGTGTATCCGGTATTAAATCAACTGTACAACCGATCGATTAAATACAACGGCACATTTCAACCTGGAGATTTCATCCGTGAGTGACGTATCCATTCGTACCCATATTCTTGAGAAATCGAAAGAAGGTGCAAGTAATGAAACCATATTATTGGTTGGCGATTATCCCTTTTTTTGAAATTTTTATTGGAGTTCCGTGGGCCAATCGCATTGAACCATATGTATTGGGAATGCCCTTTATTATGTTTTGGATCATTTGGTGTGCGATATCTACTTCCATTATTATTGGGGTTATTTACCGTCTTGATCCACTCAACAAGGGGAGTGAAACGGAATGAATGCAGCGATCGTCATTATTTTTGGGTTTTTGCTGTTAAGTCTTGTTCTCGGTATTCGCGCGAGGCAAGGACATACCATGGATATGGAGCAATGGGCGATTGGAGGAAGAGGATTTAGTAAATTCCTAGTCTTCATCCTTTTAGCTGGAGAAACGTATTCTGTTTTTACGTTATTGGGGACGAGTGGTTTTGCTTATGCTAACGGACCCGCAGCATTTTATACCGTGGCGTTTACAACTTTGGGGATGATCACATCCTATTGGCTCTTGCCACCGGTTTGGCGTTATGCAAAGAAACATCAAATCATTTCCATGTCAGAATTATTTTCAAAAAAATACAAGAGTGCGGGATTGGGGATTTTTGTTACCGTAATCGGTGTAGTCGCCTTGATTCCCTATATCGTTGTATTATTTAAATCAATGGGGATTCTCGTATCAGCAACCTCATATGGCAGTATCTCTCCCCAGGTGGCTATCTGGATCGGGATGATCGTACTTGTTGTATATGTGCTTGTGTCAGGCATTCATGGTTCGGCTTGGAATGCGATTATTAAAGATATCCTTATCTTCTTTGTGATCCTCTTCCTGGGAATCTACCTGCCATTTAAATATTATGGCGGTATTCAGTCCATGTTTGAAGCTGTTCATTTAGCGAAACCAAACTTCATGATGTTTCCTGAATCAGGAAAAAGTATGTCTTGGTTTCTTTCTACCATCGCTATTAGTACTTTTGGTTACTTTATGTGGCCGCATAATGCTCCAGTCATCTTTTCTGCAAAAAATGAACGAGCCTTTCGATTCAATGCGGTCGTTTTTCCGCTCTATGCTTTAATGGTCTTGTTTGTCTGTCTGGTAGGGTATACGGCTGCTATTCAAATTCCGGGTCTTAAGGGTGGAGATACAGACTTTGCTTTACTCAATTTGTCCATGAAAAGTTTTGACCCATGGTTTGTGGGGATTATCGGAGCAACTGGATTGTTGGCTACACTGATACCTGGTTCAATGATGCTGATATCTGCATCCACTATGTTGACGAAAAATTTCTTCTTCTCTGTTTTTCCAAATGTAAATGAATCAAAAACGCCTATGGTTGCGAAAGTTTTCGTTATTGTCCTATCAATGATTTGCACCTTGTTTGCTCTTCTGGAAAGCAGTACTCTCGTCACCCTTTATCTAACCGCTTATGCGATGGTAATTCAGCTAGCTCCTTCGCTATATTTCAGCTTCACAAAAAACAATCCGATCACCAAGCAAGGAGCGTTTGCGGGCATAACACTAGGTATTGGTTTTATCCTTTATACGAGCTTTGCCAAGGTTACCATGATCACTTTGTTTCCTACGATGCCCAAAATCGTTCAGGACTTAAACATCGGGGTGCTTGCGCTTGTAATCAATATCGTCACGATGTGTTTAGTGAGTGTGCTCACTAAGAAAACAGCCAATATCAGCACGGATCAAAGTGTTGCCTGAAATTCACGGTAAATAGAAGAAAACGGGTTGGGAGCACATTCCCAGCCCGTTTTCCATTTGTTTAGATACGTGCCATACCCATCGCTTTTTCTACCTTATGCAGCATTTGGTTTGCGGCATGACTCGCTTTTTCGGCACCGACTGTTAAAATATCGTCCAGCTCGGAGGAGCTAAATAGCTGCTCGTAACGCTCCTGGATCGGGCGCAGTGTTTCTACCACAACCTCAGCCAGCTCGGTTTTAAACGCACCGTAGCCTTTGCCATCGTACATAGCCTCGATCTCATCCAAAGTTTTGCCTGAGCAAAGCGAGTAGATCGTCATCAGGTTAGATACTGCCGGCTTCTCTGCTTTGTCATAGCGCACGGTGCTGTCGGAATCAGTTTGCGCCCGCTTGATTTTTTTCGTGATCGTGTCCGCGTCATCCAGCATCGAGATAAAGCCGCCCTGGTTTGAATCGGACTTGCTCATTTTCTTGGTGCCATCTGCGAGAGACATGATCCGCGCCCCGGTTTCTGGCAGGCGTACTTCTGGGATGGTGAAAATATCGCCGTAGCGGTTGTTGAATCGAGCTGCCAGATCGCGCGTCAATTCCAGATGCTGCTTTTGGTCTTCGCCTACAGGCACGAAGTCTGTACCGTACAACAGAATATCTGCTGCCATCAGTGGCGGGTAAGCCAGCAGTCCGCCTGGAATGGATTCGCCGCGGCCGTCCGATTTGTCTTTGAACTGAGTCATACGCTCCAGCTCGCCCAAATAAGAGGTACACAGCATGATCCAGCCTAGCTTCGCGTGGGCAGGGACTTCCGATTGGATAAACAGGGTCACCTTGTTTGGGTCGAGGCCGACTGCCAGATAGAGCGCAGCCAGACGACGGATGTTTTCTCGCAGGACAGCCGGCTCCTGAGGGACCGTAATGGCGTGTTGATCGACAATGCAGTAAAAGCAGTTGAACTCATCCTGGAGCGGAACGAAGTGCTTCATAGCACCCAGATAGTTGCCGAGGGTCAAAATACCGCTGGGTTGAATGCCGGAAAAGATGGTTTTCATGGGGATTACTGCTCCTTTCGATACGTGAATGAAAGTTCTAGAAAATACAAAAAGGTCCATCCGCCCTGGACAGGGACGAATGAACCGTGGTGCCACCCTTGTTATTTTACGCAGGGGAAAAATCCCATTCGTAAAATCTCTTTGTTCCGTACTAATCATACGGTGTCCTTTGTAACGTACGGACGTAACGCCAAAGCCTACTGCCGCTTAACCTGCGGGTTCGGTTTGGAGCTCGGAAGCCCATTCACCATTTCCTAAGCACTGATTTGCACCAACCATCAGCTCTCTGAAGCCTCGTGAAATGACTACTCTTCTTCCTCATTGCCATAAAATAATACCCTTTGAGCAAACATTTTACCGAGTGTAGAAGGAAAAAGCAAGAGGGTCTTGACGAGGAAGGTGGATTGTCTGGAGAAATTCGGGCATTGGTAGTCGATGATCGAACCGGCTAGCTGTTGAAATTCTTTTCTTTTTGCTATCCTTAGGGTACAAAACCGCGCGAAAGAGTGACGTGTATTGAAACTGCGACTAGGCGTAATGGGCGCGGATGATTCTCTTGCCATCATCCAATCAGTGATGCCGGAATTTCCCGAAATTGAATATTTGCCCTTTGTTTATTGGAAAGAAGAGGATATTACTGATCTGCTCCTGCCCCATGTAGATGAGGTGGATATGTGGCTGTTCTCCGGGCAGGTGCCATTCGCCTTGGCTAGCGCTACTGGCAAGGTCCAGGTTCCGATGGCTTACGTGCCGCATATCGGGGCTAGTTTGTATCGAACCTTGCTACATTTGTCCCACCAGTTGGGAATAAGGGTGGACGAGGTGAGCTTCGATACGTTTTCACCGGATGAGCTGGATCATTTTCTGGAAGAAGCGGGAATTGAGGATGGATTCAAATGGCTGAGGCATTACGAGGGTGTGATTTCTGCCAGTGAGCTGGCCGACTACCACGAGATGCTGTGGCGAGAAGGGAAGACCAAAGCGGCTGTCACTTGTTTGCGAAGCGCTGGTTTAGAGCTGGAAAAACGCGGTGTCCCCGTCCATCGGGTGTTGCCCACGCGTGCCGGCGTACTCTCCGTGCTCCACATGCTGCTGCGTACGAATGAGATGCTCCATTTCAAAGACTCGCAAATTGCCGTGCAAATGATGGAGATTGATCCGTTCCGTGAACTGGGTGGTGGAACCTTTTCTACGGATGAGTGGCAAAATGCGGAGATCAAGACGATGGAAAAGCTGCTTCGCTACACCAAGTATCTGCAGGGCTCGCTCAAAACAGCGGGACCGGGGCGGTATGTGATTTTTACCACCCGCGGGAATTTGCAGGAAGTGACGTACGACTATACGACTATTCCTGATCTAGAAGGAATGATCGGGATACGCGCTGATCTGGTTACTTGCGGGATCGGCATTGGCAAAACGGCTTACGAAGCGGAGATCCATGGAGGAACAGCGCTGATGCATGCCAAAGAGAGGGGCACAGGAAACTGGATGGTGTTCTTCGATGACAAAAGTGTCGTAGGTCCATTGGGGCGTGACGAACAGATCGCCTATCGCTATACTTCCCAGCAGCTTCAAGAGGTGAGTCAGTTGACCTCGCTGAGTGTGATGACTTTGTCGAAGCTGGATTCCATTTTGAAAAAACGGGGGACGAACCTGATCAATGCCCACGAATTGGCGCAGCATATGCAGATTTTACCCCGAAGCGCCCGACGAATACTGATCGAGCTGGAATCAAAAGGAATTGCCCAGGTGGTCGGTGAAGAAAGCCCGAATCCGCGGGGCAGACCGCGTAAAGTGTATCGAATTACGCTGTAAATCAAACCGTTTTCCACTTGGGCTCGTTACCTAGTGTGACAAGACAAATCCCAAGGAGGAACAGATGAAAAAGACGTTCATAGGAGTAACAGCGCTTTCGATCATGCTCTTTACTGCGGCATTAGGCTCTGCCCACACAGCACAGCCAAGTACTGGGGCAACTAGCACGAGTGTGGTGCAAAAAGAAGAGATCATGCATGTGTATGGGCCTGGTGGGCCACTGGGGCCGATGAAAGAACTGGCTGAGCGCTTTTCGAAAGAGACAAAGCTGAAAGTAGAAGTGACGGCCGGGCCTGAAGCCAACTGGATCAATCAGGCACAAATGGATGCTGACGTCGTTTTTGGCGGCTCTGAGTACATGCTGCAGGAGATGGTGAGCAAATATCCAGAGCTGATTGACGAAAAGACGAGAACGACCTTGTACCCGCGAGCGGCCGGAATCCTTGTACGCAAAGGAAATCCGAAAAAAATCGAAGGAATCAAAGACCTGACAAAGCCGGGGATGAAAATCATTGATGTGAACGGCGCGGGACAGCTCGGTCTCTGGGAAGATCTCGCCGGTCGCCAGGGACTGATTCCAGGCATCCAGAGCAACATAGCGATTTCAGTCAAAAGCAGTGCAGAAGCCGTTGCCTTGTGGAAAAACAGCAATCAACTGGATGCGTGGATTACATACGAATCCTGGCATTACCGACTGGTGGAAGAGACCGATCTCGTCCAACTGCCAGAAGCAGAAAAACTGTACCGCGGTACCCCGATCGCCATCGCCAAAACAACCGACAACAAGAAAACCGCCCAGCAGTTTGTCGAGTACCTAAAAACCGAAGAAGCCCACCAAGTCTTCCAAAAATGGGGCTGGAAATAGAAAAAAGAGTCCGATCGAGAGGGTCGGACTTCTTTTTGTAGGTTCGAACTTGATTATTCGTATTTTAACGTATTGGGGGACTACCATCTACCTGAGCAACCCGCAAATTGAAAGGAACGAAAAAGACAAAAGGCTTGTAAGAGGAAAATGGAGAAAAGCGAAGGTCTTTGGAACACCGACCGAGGCGGAACGAAAAAAACGAAACACGGTTTTAAGCGTCCACCTTTGAGAAACGTCCAGCTCGGCTGCTTTGGACGCGAGTTTCGCTTTTTTCATGGAGCCGTGCAGCACATCCCCAGAGAAGTGTTCCAAGAACCTTGAGCCTTTTCTCCATTTTCCTCTCCACCACCAAAGCCCCTCACCACCAAAGCCCCTCACCGCCAGAGTGACAAAATAGACAGACTATTATACAATTAAGGTCATAACCGTAAATCAGCCGATATGCATGATTTTTGATACAGGAGATGGTAAGCCATGATCAATTCAGAACGACTTTGGGACAGATTGATGCAGCTGAGTACGATCGGTACGTGTGAGGCAGGAGGGATTACGAGGCTTTCGTTTACCCCTGAGGAACGAGCGGCAAAGGATCTGATCGCAGGCTTCATGAAAGAAGCGGGACTTACTGTGCGCGAAGACGAGGTAGGCAATCTGATTGGACGAAAAGAGGGGAAAAACTCCGAGGCTCCTATTGTGCTTATTGGCTCACACATAGACTCTGTGCCCAGCGGCGGCAACTTTGATGGACCGCTTGGCGTATTGGCAGGCGTAGAGGTGCTGCAGACAATGAATGAGCAGGGTGTGGAGACAGAGCACCCGATTGAGGTATTGGCGTTTACTGATGAAGAAGGAACCCGCTTTGGCTTTGGTATGATTGGCAGTCGCGGGATTGCCGGGTTGTTGCAGCCTGATGAGCTTACTCCTCAGGATAAAGATGGTATTTCGATCGCGGAAGCTATGAAGCAAAGCGGCCTAGACCCCGAGAAAATCAAGGGAGCAGCTCGCACTCCCGGCAGTGTGAAAGCATATGTGGAGCTTCACATTGAGCAAGGAAAAGTGCTGGAGAGTCGCGGATTATCCGTTGGTGTCGTGAGCGGTGTAGCAGGCCCGCTGTGGCTCAAGTTTGTGCTGGAGGGCGAAGCGGGACACGCAGGTGCAACACCGATGAATATGCGACGCGATCCATTGACTGCGGCTGCGGAAGTCATGCTGTGTATCGAGCGCGAAGCAGCACGCAAGCCGGTCAGCGTAGGCACTGTGGGCAAAATGCAGGTGTTTCCAGGCGGCGTGAACATCATCCCGGGGCGAGTCGAGTTTACCCTTGACCTGCGCGATGTAGACAAGGCAATTCTTGACGAAGTGGAACAAAGCATCATGCGCGAAGCCGAAGCGATCTGCGCCAGACGCAACGTCCGGCTGACAGTAGAATTGCTGCAACGGATTCCTCCAGTTATATGTTCGGACAATATTCAGGCGGCGATCAGAGAAGCTTGTGCAGCGGAAGGCTTGGAGACGATGACGCTCCCAAGTGGCGCTGGTCACGATTGCATGCAGTTGGTTGATCTGTGCCCGGTCGGAATGATTTTTGCGCGTTCACGCGATGGAATCAGCCACAATCCAGCTGAGTTCACCAGCAAAGAGGATTGTGCAAACGGTGCACAAATCCTGTATCGCACCGCATTGTCCTTAGCCAACCAACGTTAATCATACATGAAAAAAAGAGACCCCCGGGCGCGAGGGACGATCCCGGACGAGGAGGAAAACTAGGATGACAACAGCAGCATCAATGAATCAGGCAGTAGAAGCAATGAAAGAGCAGGTCGTTGCTTGGAGACGCTACTTGCACGAAAATCCGGAGCTTTCCTTCCACGAAGAAAAAACAGCTCAGTTTGTATATGAGACGCTCGTTTCTTTTGGCAATTTGGAAATAACAAGACCGACGAAGAACAGCGTAATGGCTCGTCTGATTGGTCCCGAACCAGGAAAGGTTTTGGCTATGCGCGCTGACATGGACGCTTTGCCGATCACCGAAGAAAATACGTTTGAATTCATTTCGAAAAACCCTGGCGTGATGCATGCGTGTGGTCACGATGGCCATACATCAATGCTGCTTGGCACGGCAAAGATTTTGTCCGGCATGAAGGATCAGATTAAAGGTGAAGTGCGCTTTTTGTTCCAACACGCTGAAGAAGTATTCCCTGGAGGCGCCGAGGAAATGGTACAAGCGGGCGTCATGGATGGCGTAGACATGGTTATCGGTACGCACCTGTGGTCGACTATGGAATTTGGTACAGTAGGAATTTGCCCAGGACCGATGATGGCAGCACCGGATACGTTCTGGATCACCGTGCTTGGAAAAGGCGGACACGCTGCACTGCCGCATGAAACCATTGACAGCATCGCGATTGCTGCTCAGGTAGTAACAAACCTTCAGCATGTCGTTTCCCGCAATGCCGATCCACTGGATAATCTGGTTCTCTCGGTTACGCAAATTATCGGAGGTACGACACACAATGTCATTCCGGGAGCGGTGAAGCTATGCGGTACGGTCCGCAGCTTTGACAAGAATCTGCGTGAGTCCGTACCTGCACTTATGGAGCGTGTCATCAAAGGAATTACAGACGCACATGGTGGAAGCTATGAATTCAAATACGAGTTTGGCTACCGTCCCGTAATCAATGACGCGGAAGTCACACAGCTGATGGAAGAGGTCGTAGTAGAATCGCTTGGAGCCGAATGGGTAGAGCATATGCGACCAACCATGGGCGGTGAAGACTTCTCCGCATTCCAGCAAAAAGCTCCAGGCTGCTTCTTCTATGTAGCTGCTGGTAACCAGGAAAAAGGCATTACTTATCCACACCACCATCCACGCTTCACCATCGACGAGGATGCGCTGGAAGTGGGCATGAAGATGTTTGTCAATGCAGCAAGAAAGATCGTAATGGAAAGCAAGTAAATAAACGTGAACGAACCTCCTGTTACTGGCAACGGGAGGTTTTTTACGTGTGAAAGCGGAGAATTGCTTGGAAGAAAAGCGCGATGGCATCATTTTTACGAGTATCTCCAGGCGATCGGAGCGGACGGGAAACTGCGGATTGAACTAGAAGAGAATCGCATCATTCTTTTCCCGCCTCGCCGATGACCTCTATTAATGAATGCGAAAAAGCTTCTGCCAAAGGGTTGTTTTTCGCTCTGCGTCCTTCATTTTCGCTAGCTGAGCCTTGGCATCCATAATATCATTCATCGCTTTTGTCAGGCGCCGATCTCGTTCTTTCAAGCTACTGCGGATATATGCTTCCTGCTTTTCCACCCGAGCCAGTAATTCCAGATGGGCAGCGTCTTGTTGCTGGACATGACTGGCTAGGATATGCAGCTTTTCATCAATGGCAACGATTGCCTCATCATTCACTTTTGGTTGAGGAGCAGGAGCCAGGGCAACGGCCGTTTCCATCCGGGCTGGCTCAGGGGTATTATGCGTGACGATCATCTGGGCTGCTTCTTCTTGCGGAAACAACTGATCCTTCGTTAAACGGTAAAATCGCTGGAGTGCAGCGATATCAATCTGTCTGTACTCTCTGCGGTTCTGATTGTCTCGCAGGAACCAGTAGCCGTGATTTTCCAATAGCATGCTCCATTTGCGCAGCGTGCTCGCCCCGATGCCCAGCAGTTCGGCAACCTCTCTGCCGCTATATGTCCGCTCTCTGGCCACCAATTCAATAACATCCCCCATGCGTATCCCTCCTTCATGTATTTCCCGATTCTTCTTCTATATCCGTTTCTGTATGCATTGATCTTTTCCTTTTGGAATCGTGCGACAAAAACCTGCAGTGTTCGTAGTGCGCGGAGAAGTTTTTAGCGAATCTGGCACCGGGCGACAAATCTCGTCTATTTGCAGCGACACCAGGGACAAATGGTTACGGGTACAAGTACATTTTCTTTCGGTCTGTGCATTTGCGCTAGTAGGGCTATGCCAAACGTACATAGGATGCAGAATAAGGAGGGATTAACCATGGCATTCAGTGATCAGGCAAAAAGTATGATTGGAACAGATGTACGGGTAGAAACGAGAAATGGTATATTTACAGGCAGAATGGTCGATGTAAAAAGAAGTACTATTATTATGCGCATTGACGGCCGCCGCAGCATTATTCGAATCGCGGAGATTATTGCGCTCCTTTCCCTTATTTAACGGCTGATCAGTGCAGAAAAAGCACCTCTTGGGTGCTTTTTTTGTATTCATATACATCATGACAAGGATCGATCCAGGACACAAAGCATCATAAAACGGCCCGGCAGTTCTTGTTTAGTTGATCAAGTATAACAGACATGATTTTTCTCAGTTTTCGTTTGCGAAAAAGCAAAAGCTTTTGAATGAATCTTTCCTTCGCTTTTGACAAATGGGACTTGGGTACGCTCTTGATTGCTTTTTTAATATTCGATTTGGTTAATGACTCGATTTTTTGAATCATGTCTGCTACCGCATCTTCGTTTTTCAGGATCAATGATTTTATGCCATTAGATAGCCGTATGCCTTTGTTTAACTGAGGATGCTTTGCCTTTATTCTCTTGGAGAGTGGCGGTTTGCTCGGTGACCCAAATAAGGCACTTCCGTGGTCAATCAAATACCAATTATATTTTTCAGTGGGGTTGTTGCGATATAGCACGATGTTGACGCTCGTGCGGTCAGGATTGAGAATCCACGTGTCAAATACGACGACCTGCGCCAAGAGGTCGCTGCCATTGACGAAGTGCTCAGGGGCGAGATGCACCTCTTTGTCAGCCTGATTCCACGTAATGACTTCGGTAGCGCGGATTCTGACAGAAACCATGCCCCGCATTTTTTCTTTTTTCGGCCCGCGTACTGTTTCCTGACTCAGCTTGGCAACTGGGAGCCCCAATCGTCTGGCAAGCGCAGCAGCAATGTACTCGTTGGCCACCATCAGGCGGTACTGTTTCATTCGATGGCGTAGAGGGCACTTGAAATACCCAGTGGATCCTTTTTCATTTTTAATTAGCCAAATTCGTTTGCGGGAAATTTTTTTCACAGTCTTTAAGTATTTCCATCTCAAGATATTTACTCCTCTCCTATGGGGTGCAAGTATCTTTTGCTATTCACTGTATGAGGAGCACTTCGCTTAGGAGAAAAAATAAGCATATAGATGGTGCGGATTTTATTCCCAGTACCCTTCGTGGTAATATGGTTAAGAGATCGTAAGAAAAGGAAAAAGGCAGGGGATACCATGTTGGATATTAAATTTCACGGTCATGCCTCCGTTCAATTGACAACCGAAGGGCATTCGATCATGATTGACCCGTTTATTTCAGGCAATCCGCTGGCTGCCACCAAGCTGGAAGACATTCACGTACAGTACATTCTTTTGACTCACGGGCATCTGGATCATATTTTGGATGCCGTCCAGCTCGCTAAAGCAAACGATGCAACCATCGTGGCTACGCATGAACTGGCTACATACCTTGGTTGGCAGGGAGCCAAGACTCTCGCATTGAACCTGGGAGGATCGACGACGCTCCCGTTCGGAAAAGTGAAAATGACCCAGGCTTTTCACAGCTCTGCAGTCGTGCTGGATGACAAGCAGCAAATTGTCTACATGGGCATGCCGGGTGGCTTTATCATCGAAATGGATGGAAAAACCGTCTATCATGCAGGCGATACCGGCTTGTTCGGTGATATGAAGCTATTGGGAGACACCTATGACATCGACTTGGCGTTCTTGCCGATCGGGGATGTGTTCACGATGGGACCGGAGGATGCACTGAAGGCAGCCGAGTGGGTAGAAGCGGATTTTGTAGTGCCGATCCATTACGATACCTTCCCGCCGATCAAACAGGATGGAGAGGCATTCGTAGAGGCTTTGGCTGAAAAAGACATCAGAGGAAAAGCGATGAAACCGGGAGAGCTGCTTCGTCTGCCGTAGGACGGGCTGGAAAAAGGGGAGGGATAGCAAAAAGGGCTACCCCTTCTCTTTTTCTATCTAGCAAATTCGCAAAACCATTCTTGGAGGAATCATAAATGAGTGAACTTACTGCTTTATTTCGGAAGAGAATCGGTATGCCCGAAAACGAAAAAGTTTCATTTGAAACATTGGATAACGTTCTAGAAAAAACAGCAAATGCCATCCCTTTCGAAAATTTATGCATTATTGAAAATAAATTAAACGACATCACAAAAGACTACATCGTGAATAAAATACTGGTCAAAAAAGAAGGCGGGCTTTGTTACGAATTAAATTCGATATTGTATCTCTTTTTAATCGAAAATGGCTTTGACGCAGTCTTGTCACGCGGAGTTGTTTATAAAGGCGCAACGCAAGGGTATCACACCATTGGACGAACACATGTCACGATTCTCATCACGCACGAGGACCAAACGTATTTAGTCGATACTGGCTTTGGCGGGAATTTGCCATTAAAACCCGTTCCTCTAACCGGTGAGGTCGTCACTTCTCGCAACGGCGAATTTCGAGTCCGACAAATAAATAGTGAACACGGGGACTATGTTCTGGAAATGAAATTAAAACATAAAGATACGGATTGGAGAATCGGATATGCCTTCCGTTCGGATCATCCTATCAGCGATATCTCAGAATTCAATGAGATCCAGACGATCATCGCCGAACATCAGGAATCTCCCTTCAACAAAAATCCGTTAATCACAAAGCTAACAAATAAAGGGAATATGACTTTAACGGATTCTTCCTTTACCCAATGGGTGGATGGGGTAGTTTCAAAAGAGAACATTGATAACGAGAGATTCAAAGAGCTGTTAAAACAGCACTTCGGGCTACCTGGTGCGCCATGAGAAGAGCATGGCATAAAGATTTTTTAGCGGGGATGTTCCCGCTTTTTTCTTTTCACTAGAGTCCAAATCTGTGAAAACGGAATGAAACTGGCAGGAGCGCTCATAGACTAGTGCAGAGACACTGGGCAAAGGAGCGGAATGGCTGATGAAAATGATACGCGATGTGCTGTTGTTTCTAGCAGTGGTTGCACTATACTCCCTGGCAGGCTTTGCGTTTCCAGGCGGTGGAGCTTGGTACGATGCCCTGACCAAGCCCGATGGAACACCGACTGACTCTATATTCGCAACCGTCTGGTTTATTTTGTATATATTGATTGCTATTTCTGCTGCCCTTTTGGTCCGAAATGGACAGATGAATCAGGAGCTATTTTTATTGTTTGGGGTAAATTGGTTTTTCAATCAACTATTTCCTCTCTTGTTCTTCGGTCTTCACCAGCTTTTTTTGGCTGCAATTGACACCATTCTGGTACTCTATTCGACTTGGGTGCTGATCCGCGTCAGTCGTCCTCATCATAAGATCGCATCTTCCTTGCTCATCCCCTATTTGCAGTGGGGCGTACTCGCCATCTATCTCTCCTGGGGACTCTATCTGCTCAATCGTTGACTTTCTTTTTTCTTCCCGCAAAAAAGGAATGTGCATCAGTAGCTTCAGCACCATTCCCGTGCCTAGAATGATGATAGGGTAAAGGAGAGCGTAAGCATCAAACAGCTTGCCGTACAGGTGAAAACCAGCAAAACGGCTGAGAGCGAACAACATTCCCATGACAGAAACGAATCGCCCCAGAACGGGTGGATCGATCGTCTGCTGATAAAAAGTCCGAAAAAATACACCGTACGTACCAAAGGCAAAAAACAAGAGAAAGCTGACTGCTCCGAAATAGCCAACAACGAGTAGCGGATGAAGCTGGAGTACTGCAAAGAAGCCTGGGTGAACCAGTAACAGCAACGGACTGACAAAAACAATCAAGCCAACAATGCCGATCCCGATGTTGACAGAAGAAGCGTAGCGTTTTTGCAAAAAGATAACTCCTGCGATGGAACAGAGAGAGCCAGCTGTTTGCAAGCTTTCGACCATCCCGAAATCAAGATCACTGCCAGCAAAAACCTGTTTGATGAGGAACGGAAAACCCAGGAGTACGAATGGAAACAGGAATAGATGTGTCAACATACCGTTGGCTACCAACGAGAAGATTCTTGTGTCATTTGTAAAGGACTGCAATCCAATTTTTATTTCATGTAAAATAGTGGAAGAGAAGTCCTGCTTGTTTTGCGGCGGAATGGCTATAAAGCATGTCGCAGCCACAGAAAACAGATAGAGAACGCCATTCACGAGAAAGACAATGCTGATGCCGAACTGGCTGTAAACAACTGTTCCCAAAAAGGGAGCAAGCACACGGATTGACTCCACAATGGTAGTATCGAAGGCGTTGGCATCGTTTAAATCTTCCCTTTTGACGATGGCAGGCAGGAGCGTGACATAGGCTGGCGCTGCAAAAACATCGCAGGCGGAAAAGAGAATCACAGAGGCGTATATCACTTCCGCTTGGATAGGAGACAGCTGAGAAGATAAAAACAGCGCCAATAGGCAGACAGCCCTTCCAGACTCCAAGAGGAGAATCAGCGTGCGCTTGTTCATGCGGTCAACGACCACACCTGCAAGGGGACCGAGAAGAAGATGCGGAATGATTCCTAATGAGAGAACCGAGGCAAACATCGTCGCAGAGCCTGTCAAAGACAGGATGTATAACGCAAGTGAAATGTTCAGAAAGATCGTGCCAGATAAAGAGAGCGACTCCCGAATCAGAAACAGCACGAAGTTGCGATTGCAAAATAAGGACCAATTCATCTGTGTCAAACACACCTCAATCCAGTATGATGATCCTATTATTGCAGACGAAAGAGAGGCAGGCTCGGCGATTATTGCGATGGAAACCCCGCATTAATTGCGGTTTCTGACACAGCTAGGGAGTGGATAGAGCTATGGAGGACGTATCAAAATTGCTTACATTAGAGATGGAGCAATGTGCCATTACGATATATCAAGTGGCTGCTCGCTCATCGGATGACTTGCATGATCATCAAGATTTTTACCAGATAAGCATACCGATAGATGGTTCTCCCCGCATGGAATGCAACGGGGAGGTGAGGTATGTGACAGGTGATCAGCGTCTGGTGCTCTCTCCCGGTTACCGTCATCGGCACTATGCCGGGGAAGAGACAAGCCGCATGATGCTGATTTTTTTTCGTGAAGCTTTTTTACGGGGAGTAGAGGCGGAAAGGCTGGGGACCCCCCCTTCATCCATCGAATTTATTCCGTGGGCCGAAGGAGCGTCGGACGTCTTTCGTCGATTAGCCGAGCAAGCTGTTTTGCAAACCATGTCACGGCCGTTAAGTCCATTGGAATTACAAGAGACAGAGCTGGAGCTGGCTCGTTTGCTCCTGACCCTTCAAGACGGGACACATGACAACAAGCGCCAGGATCAGACCTTGCTCATTCGTCACCCGGCTATACGGCGAGTTGTCGAGTATCTTCAGGAGTATTCGTCTGCACAAATACAGCTGGATGTCCTGGCAGAAGTTGCCGGACTCAGCAAGTATCATCTGATCCGGTTGTTTCGTGCGCAGCTAGGCCAAACCCCTGCCCAATACGTGGCTGCTTTACGGATAAACAAAGCGATCCATCTACTTCAAAAAACCGATTTGGATATTACAGCCATTTCATTTGAGACGGGGTTTGGCAGTTTGGGCACATTTGAGCGGGTCTTTAAAAGGCAGGTAGGTCTTTGCCCCAGCCAATACCGACAAGCATGGAAATGAGGCTACAATCCTTCTACTAATCGGGCAGCCCGTTCTGCCGACTCCCTGCGAATCTCTTCCCATGACATGGTCAACAATTGACGGCGGTGCATCAAAATCTGACCATTGACTATCGTGGTGTCTACATCCGCCCCTGTAGCACTATAGGCAACGAGCGCATGCAGATTGTGGACAGGCTGCAAGTGTGGCTTGTTCAGATCTAATAAGATCAGATCGGCACGTTTGCCTTCCTCGAGCGTTCCTACTTCTTTTTCGATGCCGAGCAGCTTAGCGCTTTCGATGGTTGCCATCCGCAGCACCTGCTCAGCGGGGAGAACCGTAGGATTGCCATGCTCCAACTTCTGCATCCATGTCGCTGCCTTGATTTCGGCAAACATATCCAGTGTAGTGGCACTCCCCGCACCGTCTGTCCCCATTCCCACTGTAACTCCATTTGCAATCATATCTGTGACAGGGGCGATACCGCAGCCGAGCTTGAGATTGCTC
Source organism: Brevibacillus sp. NRS-1366 (assembly GCF_050467985.1). NCBI lineage: Bacteria > Bacillati > Bacillota > Bacilli > Caryophanales > Paenibacillaceae > Brevibacillus > Brevibacillus sp. NRS-1366. Next base: position 39,647 of record NZ_JBITPN010000018.1, read on the forward strand.
ACGGGGTTGTGCGAGACTCCGCCCTTCATTCCGCGCAGCAGCTTGACGTCTGTTCCCGTCAAATGCACGGCGTGAGCGAGCAAGACATGATTGTCTTGAAACAGGCCGGCTTCATGCAAATACTCTGTTGGTGTCTGGTTATACTTCATGCGGATTTTTTCAATTTCCTCGCGGGTTTCTGCCAGATGGATATGCACGGGAATCCGTCTTTTTCGAGCGAGATCAATGACCTCTGCCAAAGGCTGGGGAGGGCATGTATAAGGAGCGTGAGGTCCCAGCATCGTTGTGATGCGCCCGTCACCAGCGCCTGTCCAGTTGTCGATGAGATCCAATGCTTCAGTCATGCGGCGGCCGCCATCGTCCTCTAAAAAAACGAGCCCACGTGTTAAAGAAGCGCGCATGCCACTGTCTACCACGGCCTGAGCAACAGCATCCATGTGCACGTACATGTCGGCAAATGCAGTGGTCCCCGAGGCGATCATTTCCGCCGTTCCCAGCATGGTTCCAAAGTAAATGTCTTCTTTGGTCATACGTGCTTCGGCAGGTAGCATCTTTTTGTCCAGCCAGTCCATCAGCCTCAGATCATCGGAAAAAGCGCGCAAAAGTGACATGCTGGCATGGTTGTGAGCATTGATGAGTCCAGGCATCGCAACCATTCCTCCTCCATTCAGCACCCGATCAGCCGCTTCCTCAATCGATGGTGTGATCTTGGCAATTCGTTCGTCCTCAATCAGAATATCCCCGATGAAAGGCTGTTCTTTGATACACATGGTGAGGATGGAGCACCCTTTAATCAAGATACGTTTCATCCTGCAATTCCCCCTTGAGTTATGATGATGGCTCCAAGCGTAAAGGTTGACGCGGCGTCAAAGTCAAGTGGGAAAGTATCTCGAAAAAATAGAAAGAATCATGGGAGTAGTAATTATTTTTCTACTTTTGAAATATTGTTTATTAGATAACAATTGACGAGGGAAATAAAACTTCATAAAATGAAGGTAAGATTTGGGGGAAGAAAGCGGTGTCACACATGTTAAATGGAGGTCTTGTCAGTCTGCAAGCGATTTTGGACGAGTTGAAGCCATCGGAGCGAAAGGTAGCTGGGTTCATTCTCGCCCATCCCGAAGATGTGGTCAAATTGTCCGTACAGAAGTTGGCGGAGCTTAGCGGTGTATCCGAAGCGACCATTATCCGTTTGGCCCGTTCCTTGAATATGAAAGGCTATCAGGAATTAAAGCTGCGCATTGCCGGCGATCTGAACAAACAGACAGCCATGGGCAGCTATCAGGAAATCATGATGGAAGGCTCTGTTGAATCGATCATGCAGGCAGTTAGTTGGAACAACATCCAATCCATTCAGGATACGCTGTCCGTCTTGTCGAACGAAGAGGTGAAAAAGGCCGTAGACGCTTTGTCGCACGCTCGCAAGATTGATGTATATGGTGTGGGGGCATCCGCTGTCATTGCAGACGATATTAGGCAAAAATTTTCCCGGATCAATCTGTGGTGTGAAGCTTACTCTGATTTTCACGCACAGCTGACCTCTGCTGTCACTTTGACTGATAAAGATGTGGTAATTGGCATCTCCTACTCTGGGCAAACCGAGGATATTATCCAGTCATTGACAGAAGCGAAGCAGCAGGGGGCGACAATCATTACCTTGACCAAATTCGGTCCTTCTCCTGTAGCCGATTTGGCAAATATCCGCCTTTTCACCAGTTCTGTCGAGAAAAGCATCCGCAGTGGAGCGATGGCATCACGGATTGCTCAGTTGAATGTCATTGATATTTTATTCATCACTATGGTCAGCCGAAAACAAGAAGAAGTGATTCCGCTTCTGGAAAAGACGCGGCTAGCCGTTAGCAGGACAAAACGCTCATCGAGCTGAGGAGGGAGGGAGAGCATGGATGATGTGAAAGTGCTATTGCAGGGCTGGGTAGACCAGGGCCTGTTGCCGGGGGCGGCTCTGCGGGTCGTACGTGAAGGGCGCATCTGGTACGCCTGTGATGTAGGTACAACGAGCAGCGCAGGAAATCAGCCTGTAACGCCAGACACATTGTTTGACCTGGCGTCATTAACCAAGGTGACAGCAACACTTCCAGCTCTCCTGCTGCTATTCCAAGAAGGAAGGGTCGCGCCCGAAGATCCGATAGGCACATTTTTTCCGGATTGTCCTGCCGACAAACAAGCGATCACGATTGGGCAACTCCTCACACATACGTCTGGGCTGCCTGCTGATTTGAAGGAGCGCAGGCGCGATAGCAAGCTTTCATTACCCGAGCTATTGTATCAGCAGGAATTGCTTGCAGGGCCGGGAACACAGGTGGTCTACAGCGATTTGGGCATGATTTGGCTGGGGCTTTTAGTTGAACGAGTGACAGGAGAGAGACTGGATGCGTATGTCACTCGGCGTATCTTCACGCCGCTTGGGATGAATCATAGCCTTTATTGTCCGAATACTTCTGTTTTTAGGAATATTTCGTATACAGAGTATTGCTATTTGACAGGAAAATACATCGTAGGAGAGGTCCATGACGAAAAAGCATATGCAATGGGTGGGATAGCCGGACACGCGGGCTTGTTTTCAACTGCGGACGATGTGAGTCGCTACGCGATGAGCTGGCTGTATGGAAAGCCGCTGATCATTGCAAGCGAGGAAAGAGAGCGTGCCGTCCGCTGGCATACCGAGCGAGCCTCTGGGAGTAGGGGATACGGCTGGGAGTTGAATCGCTCAGAAACGATTCTTAGCTGTGGAAGTGGCTTTCATCCAGCGAGCTACGGACACACCGGGTTCACCGGCACCAGCATCTGGATTGATCCCGTAAACGAGTGGGCGATCATCTTTTTAACGAATGCGGTACACCTCGGACGTAATCATGGGCTTCGTCAATTGCGTCCCGTTTTACACGACGCTGTCACGGCTCAGCTTCAAAAGAGTCTGACATAAATAGAGCAAGGGGTAAAGAAAAGGGGGAGGGTTTAGGATGAAGCAATTTCGTTTTCACGCAGCAGCATCTGTCGTGTTGGCGGCAGCCATGGCACTTGCCGGATGTAGTGGCGGTGGTGGGACCGAGCCGGCCAAGCCAGGCAATGAACCGGCGAACAACTCAGGCAGTGGGCAGGGGAATGGCCAACAGGTAACGCTGTCGATGCACAGCTGGCGGGTAGAAGATACAGATGGCTACAAGCAAATTATTAAAGCTTTTGAGGCAGATAATCCTACCATCAAGATCGACTTCAAACCATTCAAGGCAACGGAGTACAATACGATCCTGAATACAGCGCTTCAAAGCGACAGCGGACCGGACATTTTACAGCTCCGTCCGTATGCCCCAGGTGTTTCCTTGGCGGAGGCAGGATATTTGGAACCGCTTGACAACGTACCTGGCATCTCCGGTTTCCCAAAAGACGTCCTAGCAGCAGCGACAGCGAAAGACGGCAAAGTTTACGGCGTGCCGCTTTCCCTTAACTCTACGCAATTTTTCTACAACAAGAAAATTTTCGAGCAAAATAGTCTGAAAGAGCCCAAGAGCTGGGACGAATTAATTGCAACCTCAAAAGCTCTGAAGGAAAAAGGAATTGTACCGATCTCCTTTGGTGCAAAAGAAGGGTGGCTGCTGTCGCTAAGCCATGGGGTAATTGCTCCAGCTAGCTACAGTGGCACTGATTATCTCGACAAGCTGTTAAAAGGGGAAAGTGATCTGAAGAGTCCCGAATTCCTCGAGGGCGTGAAACGCATGCAGGAACTCATCCCTTATTTCCCGGAAAATTATGTAGGGCTTGAACTGAATGACATGAGAACGTTGTTCGCCACAGAAAAAGCAGCGATGTTCATCAACGGAAGCTTTGAACTGGAAGGGCTGAAGAAGCTGAATCCTGACATGCAGCTGGATTTCTTCCCGATGCCGACCAATGACGGAAAAGCAGTCATTACGACATGGGTCGATGGATCCTACGCCGTGAACAGCAAGTCGAAGCATAAGCAGGAAGCTTTGAAATTCATGGAATTTATGGCGACCAAAAAGTTTGGAGAGCTGTTCGCAGGCCAATTTAAACGAATCAGTGCAGTACCCGGTGTGACTACAGATGATGCGCTGGTTAACAAAATGGCAGAGCTGTCGCAATCCAGCTCCACGCCTTATTTGATGGTTGTACATTTTGCAGAAGGCAAGCCGACGACAAAACAGACGCTGGAAAACGCACTGCAAGGGATGTATCTAGGCAAATTGAGTCCAGAGCAAGTAGCGGATGAAGTGCAGAAGTCTGCTGCTACCTGGTTCCCTCCATTCAAGAAATAAAATGGTAGCTGCGGGAGTGGATTAACTGATTCACTCCCGTCATCCTAAAAAGAATCTGCTCAAAACTTCCTCTAAAAGGGGGTGGATATCATCAGCACTATGAATAGGCAAACCATCCGACCAAAAGGTAAAGCACGCTGGCTAATCCACCTGTTTCCGCTTCCTGCACTCGTCGTATACGCATTATTCGTCGTGTATCCGATCTTTTCAGCGTTTTTGTATAGCTTATACGACTGGGACGGAATCAAGCGTGGCGTATTTGTAGGGCTACAAAATTTTGTGACCCTATTTACGGTAGAGCCCTTCAACGAAATGTTCTGGAATGCCTTTGGCCACAACGTCTACTATTTTATCGTAGAAATGATTGTGCAGAATGGGATTGCCTTTGGACTTGCTTTTCTCATTTACAGAAAAATTCGCGGATCAAGCTTTTTAAAGATTGCGTACTTCATGCCGAGGCTGCTCTCAGTCATCGTTATTGGATTTTTATGGAAATTAATCCTGAATCCAAACTACGGCGCACTAAATACATTATTGACCAAAATCGGGCTCGAGGAATGGGCCAAACCATGGCTAGGGGATCCGGACACAGCACTTCTTGCGATCATACTCATCAACTGCTGGTTTGGAATTGGTTTTGCAATGCTGATTTTTTTAGCGGGACTGCAGTCGATCCCGGAGGAATTGATCGAAGCTGCGAGATTGGACGGTGCACGAGGGTTTAACTTGCTGTGGAAAATCATTTTACCGCTGTGCATGCCTTCCATCACGATCATGACCATTTTTACATTTATTCAGGCTTTTGAAGCGTTTGAACTGGTTTATGCGATGCAAGGCTCTATGGGTGAGCCGTTTCGTTCGACAGACACACTAGCGGTCTACTTTTATCGCATGGCGTTTAGCAGCGCAGGAGGTGCGGGAGATGTGGCTGTCGGTCTTGGATCTGCCTTGGCTGTCGTTCTCTTCTTCATCGTCGCGTCTGTATCCGCGCTCTCTCTTTATTTGATGCGCAAGCGCGAAGTCCAGCATTAACTGTTCCGTAAAACCTATGCTTGAAAGGAGGGATACGGTGTGAAAACAAGTGTGGGTGGCCGTACCGTGCAGTACGTGGTGGCGTATGTCTTCATGCTGGTAGCCCTTTATCCCATTGTGCTGATGTTTGCTTCTTCCTTTAAAACAAATATGGAGATCTTCGCGAATCCTCTCTCGCTTCCGAAATCCCTTAGTCTGGATACGTACAAGAAGCTGTGGGATGCAGTGCCTTTTGCCGATTTCTTAATGAACAGTGTGTTTGTGAGTGGTTTGTCCGTCTTGCTGATCACTGTCTTTTCTGCCATGGCAGCCTTTTATTTGGCCAGATTCTCTTTTAAGTGGACAGGAGCGCTTTATTTCTTCTTCCTCGTAGGACTTATGATTCCGATCAAGCTGGGAATCGTACCTTTGTTTTTACTTATGAAAAATCTTGGACTGCTCAATTCGCTCTGGTCGTTGATTCTGATCTACACGGCAAGCGGTATACCTGTTTCAGTGTTTATCCTGACAGGATTTTTCCGTACGCTGCCAGTGGAATTAGAGGAGGCAGCGAGAATAGACGGGTGCAACCATTTTCAAGTGTTTTGGCGAGTGCTGTTGCCCCTGATTCGCCCTGCGCTGGCGACGGTTGTGATCATCAACTTCATCCATGCTTGGAACGACTTCTTCTTCCCGTTGATCTTCATCCAGGAAGATGCCCTCAAAACGATTCCGATCGGCATGATGGTGCTGTTTGGCGAATATGAGACGGATTGGAGCCTGCTGTTTGCCGGGCTTACGTTGTCTGCATTGCCGATGATCGGAGTGTTTTTGATGGCTTCGAGGCAGTTCATGGAGGGGTTGACAGCCGGTGCGGTCAAATAACGGAAAACAGTGGTTCATTGGTATAGATGGCGGAGGAACAAAGACCAGAGCGGCGATTTGTGACGGGACTGGTCAAGTGCTGGCACTTGCGAGCGGTGAAGCTTCGAATCCGCTTTCCCGTCCATGGGGAGAGGTAGAGCGTACACTGCGAACATGTATCGCGGATGTGCGAGAGCAGGCGGGAGTCAGCGAAGGGGATGTGGCCGGTCTCTATATCGGTCTTGGAGGAGCAGATCGTCCGCGGGTAAAAGCAATGATCCAGAATGCTTTTGCGGATTCGTGGCAGGAGCGGTTGTTTATCGACAATGATGCGGTAGCGGCTCTTTACGCAGGAACGTGGGGCAGACCGGGAATTGTCCTCATTTGTGGTACGGGTTCGATTGCTTATGCGGTGTCCGAGCAAGGCACGCGTCAAAGGGTCGGAGGATGGGGGTACTTGATAGGGGATGAGGGAAGCGGTTTTGATCTGGGAAGGAAAGCGGCTGCTGCTGTATTGCGAGCATATGATGGGCGAGGTAAAGAGACGCTGCTGACAGAACTGTTTCTCACCCATTACGGAGTCGAGCGTCCTGATGAGCTGATCAGCATGATTTATGAGGCGAGCAATCCGCGTATGGCTTTGGCCCAAACGAGTGCACTCGTAGAACAGGCTGCGGCTTTAGGCGATGCGATCGCTGCCGAACTGATTAGTCAGGCAGCAGACTTCCTGATTGAACTGGCTAGTACTTGTCTAGCAAAAAGAACAGAACCTCTCCCTGTCGTTCTGGCAGGTGGATTACTTACCGCACAAACGATGTTGCGGCAGCAGTTGATAGAAAAGGCGCCCTTTGCGACCGTGATCCCAACTGTATCGCCGGTGATTGGTTCTCTAGTGGCAGCTATGACACGCAAAGGATGCCATTTAGACGAAGAAACGATCAAGCAACTGCAGGCAAGTGGAACAAAGAGAGAGGAAATGAAAAAAGTTCGGGAACAGGGGTGAGGCCAGTGGGCGAAAACTTGCACCAACTCCATACAGAAATGCGAAACGCTGCGAGTGAGCGATTGGATCAAATGTCGGCTGTGGAAATTGTTACATTGATGAATCAAGAGGATCAAAAGGTGGCTCTTGCTGTGCAGCAGGTTCTGCCTGCGATTGCCGAGGCAGTAGAGTTAATAGAAAGAGCGCTGAAAGCTGGAGGGAGGCTCTTTTATTTTGGCGCTGGAACGAGCGGCCGTCTAGGCGTGTTGGATGCAGCGGAATGCCCGCCTACCTTTGGTACCGATCCAGCGATGGTGCGTGGAATTATTGCTGGCGGGGCGCAGGCCATGCTGGAAGCCATTGAGGGAGCCGAAGATTCACAACAACTGGGGCACGAAGATGTACGTCGGGCAGGAGTCAAGCAGGGGGATGTCATCGTAGGGATCGCAGCGAGCGGAAGAACTCCTTACGTGATTGGTGCTCTGGAAGAAGCGAAAGCGGTGCATGCGTGGACGATTTCGCTTTCCTGTAACCCTGATCCCAATATTAGTCAAGGAGTAGACGTTTCGATTAATATCGTCGTGGGTCCAGAGGTGGTAACTGGATCAACACGTCTCAAAGCAGGAAGTGCCACGAAAATGGTCTTGAACATGTTGACGACAGCTAGTATGGTCCACTTGGGAAAAGTGTACGGCAATCTGATGATCAATGTGCAGGCGACCAACTGGAAGCTGCGAGAGAGAGCCAAGCATATCGTGATGCAAGGGACGGGAATCAACTATCTGGAAGCGGAAAAGCTGCTTTTGGATGCAGGAGGAGATGTGCGTGTGGCAATCGTCATGCAAAAGACAGGACTGCCCGTGGCAGAAGCCTCTGAGCGGCTGAGACGTGCCGGAAATAGAGTGAGAGAAGCGATTGAGGAAACATAGGAAGGAAGGGAGAAAGGAATGCCGGGCCTGCTCCCGAGCATTCCATCCCAACTGAACCCCATATGTAAGGTTTGCCCGTCTACCAGGGCTACTTCTTTCTTTTTGTTCGAGGGTATAAGGCTTGCATCAGGATTAAGAGATTATATAACAGGGAAATGATTTCGAAGGAGAGAATTCCCAGAGCAATACCTACGAAGCTATATCCGGGTATTCCGATGAGAATGAAGTTGATGATGCTCGATATGATTGTCGCTAGAATGAGACCAATCAACGGTTTTTTCTTAACATCCATTGTCCAAAGAACGGTTGTAGAACATTCTCTGAGGCCTGTGAGAAATGGAATGAGAGAGAGCGCGCGGATGGTGCTTGCGAGTGATTCGTTCCCAATCACAAGAGTAGATATAAGGTTAGAGTAAACCGCTAAGAGGAGGGCAGAACATAATCCCCAAAGCAATGCTGTGTTAAAGGTTACTTTGATTTTGTTCATAAACTCCGCAGTATTATAGGTTTCCCATGCAATAGTCAATCTTGGCATAATAATATGACTGAGGGAGCTAGTAATCAGTGTGGGTACAAAAACAACTGTGGCAGCCATACCAAAAAATTCTCCGTATATCCTTGTAGCCTCTTGTACCGAATAACCAGCAAAAACAAGCCGGTTCGGAACGAGTAGGGAATCAATAAAATCTGTAACGGGGAGAATGATCCGAGTACCCATTATCGCTATGCATGACATGATGAACACGGGAATGGAAGGAGATTCAGGCTGTTCATTCGTATGTAGATTTACGTTAGGAAATGAGGAAGACAAAGGAACAAGTAAAAACAAGAATGCGATGAGAGCACCTAAAACCGCACCTAAAAGCGCCCCTCCTACCGCCTCTGAGAGCCCTTTTTGCATCAGTAGACTAGCAAAAATAACCATGGCGGATACACGGACGACTTGTTCAATCAATTCTGACATAGCAATATACCCATAACGCTGTATACCTTGCAAGAATCCTCTCATTAGGCTTAAAACGGGAACCAGCAAAATAGCCGGTGCGAGAAACTGAATAGGTCTGACAAGCTCTATTTTACCAAAAAGCTTTGCTATCAGAGGAGCGTAAAAATAGGATAACAGACCCATGAAGACTCCTAGAACCATAAGCAGAAATAATGAGAAGTGGAACCACTTTTTTCCTGTTTGGATGTTTTTAGCTGTTTCTAAAGAAACGCCTGAAGCAAATCCTCCAGTTATGACAGTAATCATCAGACCGTAGTATGCGTACGCCATTTGATAAAGTCCGATTCCTTCCGAACCAAGTAAACGAAACAGAAAAATTCGCCCCAGAGCACCGATCAGTTTAACAATGGTTAGCATGACCGATCGTAGCAAGAAATCCTTAAGGAGTTGGGGTAAGTACATTTGCACCGCCCTCTTTAACCTTGCCTTTTCAACATTGTATGAAAGAGGGCGGACAACTATGTAGAATCTCCTTAACTCTAGTTTCCAATCCGAAACAAGAGGAACTTCGTATTTTTATCCCAGCCTAAATCCCATGGCACATGATACCGATCAGCAGTATGTGAATTCACCAGAGTATAGCCTCTGATATCTCGTGCAGTGACTACTGAAAAATGGTCAATATCTCCACCCATTTCATAACCAATTACGTCTCCAGGTTTTAATTCGGCAAGTGCAGTATTTGGGAATTTTTTTGTCGGTTTCGCCACTTGATCATAGGTACCCCGGGCAATTAAGGTGCCATAACCGCTGCGGATTAAAAAATTCTTGAGTGAATCGGTACGAACCCATGATACATTGCCACCTTGGCTGTATTTGTAATGCCAATCGGGACGCATAGGAAGACCGCCCCCTTCTTCTCGGTCTCCCAAGACTTGCGAGGTAAAATTCGTGCAATCTCCTCCCTTGAACGTATAATCCAGGTACTTTTTGTTATATCGTTGATTGCTTCCTATTTGGTTGGCGAGGCCCGCATATTTGTTCGCGTATTGGACGGCCTTTTCACGATTGTATTTTTTTCTCCCTTTATGATTTGAATGGCCATTACTCATGAAGGTCTTCTCTACTGGTTGGGAAGCGGGAATCAATCTAGGATTTTCGTCTAATGGATCAAGATACCATTCTTTGAGAACATGCCACTTGCCGTCATGCTTCTTTAAGGTTAAGACATGTCTCGTACCGATACCCATTGTATGTAGTTCCTGATCTGAATATTGATAGGTGAGCTGAAGGGATTGTGTGACAGAAACTCGAGCAGTATCACCCATATTTTTTACTCTGATAATACGAATATCGCCAGAGGAAAACACAAACTTGACTTTCCTGGCATCAGCCCATTTGTTAATATATATCGTTCTCTTTCTTTCGTGCTCCATGGCTAGTCTGCTGAGTTTTTCCGCAGGCAAATAGAAGGGTTGCACATTTTTATATTGTTTATCCACAAGTAGTTGAATACGTGCGGCAAATAATCGATGGAGGAACGCTTGGATGTCATCGTTTTGATTATCCATCGCGTATGCAGGCTTTGAGGTTACTAAGAACAAGCAGATCAGGATCTGGAGTACCTTTTTCACTTTCAATTGATGCCCCTCCCACAAATATCTGTAAACACTGATTTGAATTCCGACATATTGTCCCCATTTCGTTCTTCTCCAAAACTCAACCGATATTTTTTCTGCTAAGCAACCTCGTCCATATGCAATACGATTCCCTAATATTTATTTTTTCCCCATCCCTTTTGCGGTATGATAGGCAACATGGTCTTCATTTAGAGGCGTAAAAAGATGTGGGCAAAAATGGCTTCATTGTTTTAACAGACGTGCAGCTTTCCAGGAAGAGAAAAATCGGTCCCATCTTATCGCTGGCAATCTCGGCGATGCTCGAACAGATTTTACATACGTTAGTCGGCTTCGTCGATTTGTTTTTCGTATCCACTCTAGGAGCGACAGCTATCGCGGCAGTCGGTGTGGCGAATGCCATGGTACTCGTGGCAATGGCTATTTTTATGGCAGTGGTGGATCGGCTCTCTTTAGTTCCTTGATGGTCACATTGGGAAGCATTTTACGTTCAAATGGGGATACACGTACGCGACAGCGGTAGGCATGTGGCTAGTGAGAATGGTGGGAGTCTATCTGTTTGGCTTTCAAATGGAAATGGGCAAAGATTTCTACACATTTGGCGAGCAGAAAGGATGGAAAGAACAGAGCAAATAGGGTAAAATTGGTTTTAATAAGCAAGTCAGAACGGTTAGGCTATTTCCGCATACAGGGGTAGCCGTTTTCTTGTCTCAGGACAGACGCTAGCAATTTTTTCAAAACTCGGAAAAACTGGAATTCGCAGGAGGATAAGTAAATGGGTGTGGGGATGACGAAAAATACAGTACTCACAGCAGGTTTTGCCCAGATTCCAAAAGGAACCCCGCTGTATGAGGTTTCCACCATGGTAGGCTGTGTACTCATCATTGACGTTGATAGCGATCAAATATGTGATGCCAGTTTTACGTTCGTTATGGACAAGACTAGCGAGTTTTTGGTTCATTTGCTAGTTGGAATGACAGTCAAAGACGGCTTGCAGGAGATCACACAGGTCGTACAAGAGCGTTTTCTGGCACCAGGTCAGGGCGCCGTCTTGCAGGCGATCCGTGCAGCAGTTGAGCGTTACCTTGAGAAGAAATCGTAAGCCTATCCAATGGCCGGAGGGTTGTACATGCATGAAGACTTTGCGGTAAGAGAAGCGTATGCGAGGCAGCTATTGGAGCGTTATAGCCAATGGCTAAGCCGTATTGAACTAGTGGATAGCCGAGAGCTGGAAGCAGTAGCACGCGAGGTTGGCGATTCTCTGTCAGAACATGATGGTGCTTTGCACGGACAGCTCCTCAAGCAAATTGGCGCGTTGCATGACAAGGTAACGGAGATGCTTTGGATGTCAGAGCATATGAAAATCTTGCACGACTTGAGCCACATTTTTGCCAAGACGTATGAAGAGGATCAAATATTGTGGAAAGCATTCGAGCTAGTTTCGCGGGTAATGCGTACGGATGCCTTTTTCATTGCCTTTTACGATGAGGGTGACAGTGAGATCAGAATACCGATTAGCGTCGACAACGGCATCAATTACGGACCAGTTGTTGTTCCCTATGGTCAAGGATTGATGTCAAAAGTGATCGATACGCGACAAACGATACATATTCGAACGATGCGAGACGAGCCGAGTGAGCCCGAGATGATCAGATGGGGCAGTCCGGAGATTGACACGAATACCTGTATTTTTGTTCCCCTGATGCTGGGCAATCAGGTAAAAGGAGTCATCTCAGCCCAGTCCTATCGAGAATTTGCCTATAAAAAAGAACACGAAGAGCTGCTCAAGATCATCGGCTTTCAAGTAGCGAGTGCCATAGAGACCGCGCGTTTATACGAGCGCATGTACGAAATGTCGTTTCAGGATGAGCTGACAGGTATCGCCAATTACCGTGCATTTCATCGCGATTTGGAGAGTCTGCTTAGTATGGAGAATGCCTCTGTCGCCTTGATCATGCTCGATTCGGATGGTCTAAAGACGGTGAACGATCATTACGGCCATCATGTGGGGGACGCAATGATTCAAAGGATTGCAGAGGCAATGAAAGCAATTGCGGGAACAGAGGACAAGGCTTATCGCTATGCGGGCGATGAATTCATGTTGTTATCACCCGGGGCTACGATGGAGGAAGCACAGGAAAAGGTTCGGGCGGTACGGGAGTATTTGCGCGTCCGTCCATTGGTGCATGACAATGGCTATATCCCGGTAGCCGTTAGTGTAGGGATTGCACGATTTCCCGAAGATGAGAGTACAGCGGACGGCTTGAAGCGGGCAGCGGATGAGGCATTATACCGCTCCAAGCGCCGTGGAAAAAACTGTACTACAGTATACGCGATTGGTTAACCTTTTTACTGCGCCATGCGAATAGGATGGTCAAGATTGGGGAAATCCATAAATAAATCACGTATGGCAGATAATCGATGGTCGCGATATGCAGTGTACTCGTGAAAAAGGCACCGCTTACCCCCCATGGAATAAGTGGATTGACCAGCGTACCGCAATCTTCCAGGGTTCGCGACAATCGTCTTCCTTCCATTCCACGAAGGGCAAATGCATCGCGAAACATCTGGCCAGGGAGCAGGATCGACAGGTACTGTTCTCCGGTCAAGACGTTGACCAGGATGGAAGAGGAGCCGGCCAATCCTACCATCGCAGCGTCCCGTTTGATGCGCTTGATGAAACCATCAAACAGGGTGTGGAAAACGCCACTGTACTGAAGGATTCCTCCAAGAGACAGAGCGATGAGAATGAGGGCGAGTGACCACGTCATGGACAATAACCCCCCGCGATTGACAATTGCTGTAACGGCTTCGTTGGTGATATCACTGGCGAAGCCGTTTTGCATGACGTTCATCCACACGACTGGTGAGTGCACACCTTGGACAAAAGCTGCGGTCGCAATCCCGCTGAGAATCCCGAATACGAGAGTAGGCAGAATCGGTTTCCGCAGAGCAGAGCAAATCAGAACGACGAGTGCAGGAAGCAGTGTCACGATTCCGAGTGAAAAATTTTGCTCCAAAGCCGCCTGGATTTCTTGGATAGCGTCCAGATTGACGTTCACGGTTTGTCCTTGAAGACCGAAAAACAGGGCAGTCAGAGCAAGTGCCGGGATCGATGTGTGCATCATAAATTTGACATGTGACATCAAGGGCACATCAGCTACAGCGGCAGCAAAGTTGGTCGTATCGGAGAGCGGAGACATTTTATCCCCGAAGCAGGCTCCAGAAATGATGGCACCGGCGGTCATCAGAGGGTCCAAACCGAGTGCTGTTGATACGCCCATTAAAGCGACGCCGACCGTACTGATCGTTGTAAAGGAACTGCCTGTCACGGTAGAGACGATGATAGTCAGGAAGAGGGCGCTGATCGTGAAGTACTCTGGCTGGATAATGGCAATCCCTATATGCAAAATCATCGGGACCGTACCGCTCATCATCCAGACACCGATCAGAATACCAATCAGGGAGAGGATTAACATCGGTGCGATGGCCGTTTGAATCCCTTTGATTAGGCCTTCCTCCATCTGTTTCCATGGAATGCCAAATAGGCGTAGCAGGGTAGCGGCTGCGATGGTTGCCCCTAGAAGCGGCATATGCGGTTCTGCTTTTCCCCAGAACAGTGCGGGAAACAGGACACCAAAGACGGCAAGCAGTACCCAAAGACTTTTGGAAAAGGTTAATGATGATGGCATGTTCATGTTGGCAACTCCTTGTTGAATTCAGGCTAAACCGGTTCACTAGTGTTGGGAACTTTTTGGATGCGACGCTTTCTAGCTTTTTTGCTTTCCCGCGTTCAAGCGATAGGCGTACTTTATCTTGAATTATTTGATTCGTCAACGAGTTGGGCTATATTTCGAATCGTAAAATAATACTGAGTTTACTAAGCAAATTCGTATGCAGGATGAAAAGCGTTATTTAAAATGATTATAAAAAGATATTGACTTTTATCTTGTATCTTGTAAAATGAGAAGTGTTCCTAGATGATAATAATTATAATTTGATAATCAGAAAGGGGGAGCCAGCATGTATGATGTGATCATTATCGGCGGAGGGCCAGCAGGTGCATCCGCTGCCATCTATACAGCACGGGGAAATTTGAAAACGCTAGTGATTGATAAAGCGCCAGGTACGGGTGCTCTTGCCCTGACACATAAAATTGCCAACTACCCTGGTGTAGAAGGTGAGCTGTCCGGAAAAGAATTACTGGAAAAAATGCGCAGACAAGCTGAGAGCTTCGGTGCAGAATTCATCCAGACAACCATTTCGGCGGTAGACGTTGAGGATGAGGATAAAAGCATCTTTACCGCACACGGTACCTTTGAGGCCAAAGCAGTTATCGTAGCGACCGGTTCAAAAGGACGCAATCGTATGCTTCCTGGCGAAGAGGAACTCTTGGGACGCGGTGTGAGCACATGCGCTACATGTGACGGTGCCTTTTATGAAGGGAAGCATGTAGCTGTTATCGGTGACACGGAAGAGGCGCTGGAAGAAGCGCATGCTTTGACCAAATTTACCGATAAAATCACTTTCCTGGTTCCCCGCGCTGATTTGCAAGGTGTGGAAGAAGCACCTGAGCTGCCCAATACAGAGATCAAGTTCCGGACACGTCCTCTTGAAATCGTCGGCAAGAACTCTGTTGAAGGACTCCGTATCCGCACAGCGGAAGGAAATGAAGAAATGCTTTCCGTAGATGGTGTTTTCGTGTTCCTGTCTGGCAGCAAGCCAGGGACAGATTTCCTCGATGGCCAGGTTCCCTTGGATGAAGAAGGCTTCATGATGCTCGATGAATTCATGCAATCGTCCGTTCCCGGTGTGTTCGGAGCGGGGGAAGTACGGAAAACTCCAGTGAAGCAAGCGGTCGTAGCCGCAGCTGACGGAGCTATCGCAGCAATGGCTGTAGACCGGTATATTAACAAACGTTCCAAAATCGTTCCGCAATACAAATAAGTAGACAAATAAAGGAGAGAAATTCACATGGCACAAGCAATCGTATATTCCAGCACAAACTGCAGTTTTTGCAAGCAATTGAAAACGTATCTGACAGAGCAAAACATTGCTTTTGAAGAACGCAACATTGACGAGAAGGAAGAATATGGACAAGAGCTGAGCCGTTTGGGAGTGATGTCGGTTCCGCTCACAGTGATTGGGGACAAGCAAATCCTGGGCTTCAATCCTAACCGTATCAAAAAAGCGCTGACGGCATTGGAAGAGACTGCACAATAAATAGCGGCAGAATCAGACACCGCGAAAAAGGGGAGTAACGTACATGACTAACCAACAAACCGTTCAACTGCAAGTAGGGAAACCAGCTCCTGACTTCTCGATGCTCACGACGAAAAATCTGGAGACGCTGGAAGAACGAGTATCTCTGGCCGATTATAAAGGCAAATGGCTGATTCTGTTCTTCTGGCCATTCGACTTCACCTTTGTTTGCCCGACGGAAGTCACTTCCTTCAGCGATAATGTAGAAGAGTTCCATGATCTCGATTGCGAAGTACTGGGCGTTTCTACTGACAGTGTGCACACTCACCGCGCATGGATCAAGACACCGCGCGACCAAAACGGAATCGGAGAAGTTCATTTCCCTCTGGCAAGTGACTTCAACAAAGAAACAGCTCGTGCTTACGGCATCCTGGATGAAGAAGTAGGTGCAGCCTACCGAGGTCTGTTCATCATCGACCCAGAAGGCATCCTGCGCTACCAAGTAGTAACCGACATGAATGTTGGACGCAGCGTAGAAGAAACATCCCGTATTCTGCAAGCCCTGCAGGCCGGCGGACTGTGCCCAGCGAACTGGAAACCAGGCATGAAAACGCTGTAAGTAAGCAAACAGATATACACCACCACAAAAAAGGACAATCCCAAAAGTCTCGTGCAGACGATGGGATTGTCCTTTTTTGTTTTCTTTGACCTCCCCTTCGACTAATGCCTCTTAGGATGAATAGACTGTCCACTTCGCAGTGCGGGGCTTCGGAAGTTGTGTGTTTTTTCGATACCCTGAGTCACTTCCAAATCGCAGATCGTGCAAGTTAACGGCTGGTGAGAGGAAACAGGAGAAAAAAGCGAAGGTCTTTGGGGACCAGCTACGGCGGAAGGAAAAAAGCGAAACACGGTTTTAAGCGTCCACCTCTGAGAAGCTTCATTGATCGGCTACTTTGGACGCGGTTTCGCTTTTTCCATGTAGCCGTACAGGGATGACCCCTAGGCAGGGCCCCAAGAACCTGGAGCGTTTTCTCCTGTTTCCTCTCCTCCCAACAGCCCGACTAACAAAACAGTCCTTTTTCTCCTATTTTCTTTTTGTAAAGAAATCCGATATCGGCAAATTTAAAAGTTTTCCAAATAGTAGCAACCTACCATTTTTGCTTGTCGATCGAAAAATAAAAGCTCACGTACATATACCCACTTACAAAAAAAGGTGGGACAGAAGGCAGGGTGGGTTGCAGGACTTCGCACCAAAAAACGTAGGTCAATAGAGGTTAATCCCGTCTTCTATTACATTTTCATGACAAAACGCCAAAACGCACAATAGTGAATTTCGTCTATGGGAACGCTTTGCTCCCTATGTTTACAATGACTATGACGTTTGGGCGAGTAACAAGCCCCCTCGTTCAAAAGTTCAATAGCTCGTGGCTACGTATCGGAGGTTGACGGGAATTGGAACGAAAGAAGAAGAGTCGCGCAGGATGGATTAGCCTCTCCATTCTAATGGTTTTCGGCATAAGCACCCTATGGTGGTTCTGGGATGCGGACCGTGTAGAAAGCATGGAAACAACAACGGGCGTTCAATTGAAATTTCGAACAAGTGGTGACCATATCGAAGTCTTTCAAAATCAGAAATGGCAACCTTTTTTTGCAAAAGGAGTGAATCTGGGGGCTTCTTTACCTGGTCATTTCCCGGGTGAACTGCCCATCACAAAAGAAGACTATACCCGCTGGTTTGCAATGATCGACGAGATGGGGGCGAATGTGATTCGTGTGTATACGATTCATCCCCCCGTATTTTACGAGGCTTTGGTGGACTACAACCGAAAGAAAGCAGGTGATCCTCTCTAT
Organism: Brevibacillus sp. NRS-1366; assembly: GCF_050467985.1. NCBI lineage: Bacteria > Bacillati > Bacillota > Bacilli > Caryophanales > Paenibacillaceae > Brevibacillus > Brevibacillus sp. NRS-1366. The sequence continues at coordinate 57,364 of NZ_JBITPN010000018.1, forward strand.
CTAATGCAGGGAATCTGGAGTCCAGAAGAGCTGCTGATCGAAAAAAAGGATGCATACTTGCCAGAGATTCGTGAGCAGTTTCGTCAGGAAATCCGTGATGCGGTTGGGGCCGTTTATGGTGACATCACCCTTCCTGAAAAGCCGGGAAAGGCAAGCGGAACTTACCGGGCAAACGCAGGGCTTTACCTGATTGGTTGGCATACCGGTACAGAATGGGATCCGGTCATGGTGCATAATACGAATCATTTGCACCAGCATACACAGCCGTACCAAGGAACACATTTTCAGGCGACACCAAAGGCAACAGCTTTCGAGAGCTGGTTGGCAGAAATGGTAGACACGGTGGCGCAGGAGGAGAGCAAACAGGGCTGGCAGCATCCCATGACGTTTACGAACTGGGTAACGACTGACCCGCTGTCTCATCCTGGCGAGCCGATGTATCACGAAGACTTGGTCAGCGTCGATCCCACTCATCTGGAGCCAACCAAATGGGATGCAGGTTATTTCGCGTCGTATCACGTGTATCCGTATTACCCGGATGTATTCCGCTACGATACGGCCCTGCAGCAAGTAAAGAATAAGCAAGGCGACGTAGACACGTACAAAGCATACTTGCGGATGTTGAAGGCATATCACAAAAACATGCCAATCTTGGTGACAGAATTCGGGGTGCCAGCTTCCCTCGGAACAGCCCATTTCGGTAATCTAGGACGCAATCAGGGCGGTCATACGGAAAAACAGCAGGGGGAGATCGACGCAGCGCTGATGCGCGAAATTCACGAGGAAGGTTATGCGGGAGGCCTCTTATTCGTCTGGCAGGATGAGTGGTTTAAAAAGACGTGGAATACGATGCGTTTTGAACTTCCTGAGGACCGACGCTCTCTGTGGATCAATGTACTGACCAACGAATCACTGTTTGGAATCCTGGGGATGTACCCGAATAAAGAGGGCGTGCTCGCGATTGACGGTGACAGGGCCGACTGGGATAAGCTGGCGCCGGAAGACAAACAGCGTCTTGACGCACAAATCCCCGGTTTTGAAGAACTTTGGATGACGCATGATGAGGGATACGTGTATATCATGGCTCAGCTGCAACAAGACTTTCACCCGGAAACAGAAAAGCTGTATTTGGGGATAGACTCGATCCCCGGGGGGAATAAGCATGCGGCAGAGCTTTCGGGTATTACTCTGGATGAAGGGTTGGAAACACTGATTCAGTTAGGAAAGGCTGAGGAAAGCAACATTCGTATTGCTTCCAACTACGATTTCCATACCCGCCTTTATGGAAAAGGATACGGGATGCTCGAGGTCAAGGAAGCGGAAATGAAGGATGACTCCGGAGTTTTCAAACCGTGGAAATTGGCGGTTGGCTTGGAAATGGAACCGCCGGACAGCAAGGAATACCATCCGATGGAGGAGGTTGTGGTAGGAAATCTGATCCGGGGAACGACCGATGCGAATGAACCTGCTTACAACTCTTTGGCAAACTGGCAGGCAAAAGGAAAGATCGTGGAGCTTCGCATCCCTTGGATGCTGCTTGGGTTTACTGATCCTAGCTCCCTGCAAGTCATGAGCTACCAGGGGGATGGCAAAAAGATGGTTTCAGAAACAACAAAAGGAATTCGCCTCTTGCCGTGGATGGTAGACCAAAATGGCAAGTTTATGCTCGGTATGAAAAAGAGCGATACCCCTTTTCCGATAACCAAGCTGCCTGTCTATTCGTGGCAAGCATGGGAACAGGTCGGCTATCACGAACGGAAAAAGCAGAGCTACTCGATTTTGAAAAAAGCATACAGCGAGATCGAAACATCGACCGCTAAAGAAGCAAAACAGCCATGAGTGGAGAGGAGAGTGACAAACATGGAAGCACCATTGGCGACGGCCATTCTTTATCTGTACGCGCTTTGCGCTTTGATGGTAATTGGCTTGCTCGTGTTGTTTGGGCTAAAGCTGAGAAACCTCACCGCTGATAAAAATGCCAGGCTTTGTCAGGAAAAGTATCGCGACTACTTCGTTTATTTGCAGGCTCATGGCGAAGAGGAAGAGCGCTTGAAGGTACCCTACGGCGAAGTAACACAGAGCGAAAAGCAGATCATCCAAAAAAAACTGTTTGAGCTAATGGAGCTGTTCACAGGCGTCCATCGCCAAAAGCTGATCTGGCTATGTGAAGATTTGGGACTAGTCGAGCTTGATCGAAAGCGGCTGAACGGCTGGTGGAAGTGGACAAAAGTAGACGCTGCCTACAATCTCGGCATGATGCGCTCGAAGCAGGCACTCCCTGATTTGCTCCGGCTACTCGCCAAAAGCAAATACGATCCGAGTATTTTTATCATTGCACGCTCAATTGCCAGATGCGCAGATGACATTGGGGATCTGCGAGAGCTGGTACTGCTTTTAGTCAAATACAAAAAAAACTTTCACGAGCTGCTTGTAGACATTTTGAGTGATTCGCAAGTAGATACAGCCCCATTGTTTGCCTCTTGTTTACGGGAAAAGGATACAGATTTGGTCAAAATCGGGTTGATTGGTTTTTTGGCGAATGCCAATCCGAGCATTGAGCCAGCTCTGTACAAGCTTTCTGAATCAGAGGACAAGGACATCAGAATCAAGGCAGTCAAGCTGCTTTGCCTGGATGTGCGGTATTTAACAGACCAGAAAGTCAAAGAATTCATGAACCACAAGGATTGGGAAATACGCGCGATGATGGCAAAGGCTGTAGGAACGCTGAAGCTTGTAGACTTTATCCCCATGTTGAAAAATGCGGTCGGCGATTCCAGTTGGTGGGTTCGTTATTACAGTGCCTACAGTTTGACCGCACTCGAAGTAGAAGGCTTTGCGGCACTATGTGAGATTTTACGGGAAGAAAGAACTGGGAATAAAATCCAGATGGCGCATCAAGTGATACAAGAAGAACTGGAAAAAGGGAAACTTCAATTAACAGACACACAAGATGTGGAAAAGCAACTGCAGTATAACCAAAAACTTCACCTTTACCAAAAGTCGTATCGAAAAACCATTTCCACCGTTACAGCGCTGGAAAGATAAGCAGGAAAGGAGGCAGTCATGAGAGATTTTTTGCTCTACTATGGAATATTCGCTGTCTATTACGTGATTGCGATTAACTCGCTGTACTTCATCATCATGATGTTTTCTTTCAAAAGCATTATGGGAATACTCAAAAGCTCTATTTATTCGAGATTCCAGACGCTTTCGGGCTCGCGGCACGTCCCGCCTATTTCGATTCTGGTACCAGCCTACAATGAAGAGTTGACGATCATCGAAAACGTGAGGTCGCTGCTCTCGCTGAATTATCCGAAGTATGAAGTGATCGTCGTCAATGACGGCTCAAAAGACGAGACGTTGCAGGTGCTGATTCAGGAGTTTCAACTGACTACTTCCGAGCACATGCCGATCCAGCCCGTGCTGCAAACCTCTAAGATCAGAGGAATGTACCATAACCCGGCATTCCCCAATCTGTATCTCATCGACAAAGAGAATGGCGGAAAGGCGGACTCCCTCAATGCAGGAATCAATGCGTCCCATTACCCGTTGATCGCTTCGATTGATGCAGACTCGCTCTTGGAGAAGGATGCGCTCATTCGAATTTCCAAGGTCTATATGGAAAATCCAGAAGAGACGGTGGCGATCGGGGGAGATATTCGGATTGCGAACGGCTGCAAAATCGAAGACGGCGTGGTTAGCGATATCCGCTTGCCTGACAAATTTTTGCCTATGATGCAGTCGGTCGAATATCTCAAGGCTTTCCTCGGGGGAAGAATTGGTTGGAGTGCGATTAACGGCCTCATTATCGTGTCCGGGGCATTCGGTGTTTTTCGCAAAGATTATGTGATTAAAGTCGGGGGCTACCGGGAGGGCTACCCCGGTGAGGATATGAACATTATCATCAAGCTGCACAAATACATGCTGGAAAATGATCTACCGTATCGTGTCGCCTTTTGCCCAGACGCAGTTTGCTGGACGCAAGCGCCTGACTCCTTCAAGATTTTGGGCAGCCAGCGCCGCAGATGGGGCAGGGGCAATCTGAAAAATATGATTGAATACGGCAGATATATGGCATTCCGTCCGAAGTACAAGCTGTTCGGAATGCTTACGCTGCCATTCAACATCTTGTTTGAAACGTTGAATCCGTACTTTCGTCTCACAGGGCTGCTCGCCCTCATCGGCTATACGCTGCTGGACATGACGAATTCGCATGTTCTCCTGATTTACGGCTTGCTCAATTTGATGTATGGCGTACTTCTGGGAATTGGTTCACTATTGCTTGAAGAAATCGCATTTCGGCGTTATCCACGCTTTCAGGACATCGTCAAAATGCTTTTCTATACAATACTGATGTTCTTCGGCTACCGGCAGATCGGTGTCATCTGGAGATTCCTCGGACATATCGAATATTTACGCAACAACAACTCATGGGGAACGATGACCAGAACAAGCTGGAAGGCGGAGAGCAACAAAAACATTTCGAGTCTGGAGGCAAGAGGATGAGTAATCTCGTACCAGTATTTTACCAGCTGCTCACCAATTTTGAGGCTAGTCAGTTGTCGTGTGGGGTTATTCTAGTAGCTTGCAAGAATCTCTCAAAGGAATGGCTTGAAACGATCAAAAGAGATTTTGCTTCAAAGGAATCACCCACATTCGAAGCCCATTACGCCTATGACAAGACAAAAAATATGTTGGGCATTTTGGTGGAGCAGCAAAAGCTTGCTGATACCCATTTCTTTGCCCTACGGATCAAGGATTATTTAGCGGAGCGACAACTGCTATCTGGGAGTTTGCTGATCGCCAGCTTCCCGGAGAGCTCGCCTTCCTCCGGTCAGTTGATCATGAGGATGATGCAGGAAATGAAAGAGCTGGATCGTTATGGTGAGATCAAGATTTATGAGCAGCTATCTGGCTCAAGCGGGATGGAGCAGGCAACGATTTTGCTCGTCAACCACGATGAACATGTAAATGAATTTTTACGCATCTATTTAGAGCGAAAAGGCTACCTTGTGACCGTTGCACATGACGGAATGGATGGGATGGAGAAGTATCGTGAATTGACACCGGATTTGGTCATCACCGATCTCAATTTGCCCATTCTCAATGGTTATCAGCTCATGGAGAAAATCAAGCATCAAGAGACGGCCGCAATGAGCAAAATTGTGGTGCTGACCGACAAGCGACTGGAAGAAGATGTACAAAAATCGTTTGCGCTCGGGGCCTCTGACTATATTACCAAGCCATTTTCACCTATTGAGCTAGAAGCTAGAGTAAGACGGCTAATTTCATAAATAGCCTGTTCAAAAAGGAGGATGTTTCGATGCCCCGATGAGAGGGCACAAACAGAGCCGGACCTTTTGGACATCCTTTAAAGAGAAAGGGAGCGGAACGAGGATGGATAGATACGAGGAACTAAAGCAAAGAATTCAACAAAAAACAGCAAAAATTGGCGTGATTGGTTTGGGATACGTGGGATTGCCGCTGGCTGTGGAAACGATCAAAAGCGGCTATACCGTCATCGGCATAGATTTGCACAGCGGCAAAATCGAAAATCTGAAAGCAGGCATCTCGTACGTCCAGGATATTTCGGATGAAACCTTGCAGGAGTGCCTGACAACCAACCGTTTCCATCCGACAACGGATTACCGAGTCATCGAGGAGCTGGATGCGATCAGCATTTGTGTCCCTACACCACTCAGTCCCAATCAGGACCCGGATACCTCTTATATCACCAATGTTGTGGAGCAAATTAAAGCCTACATGAAAAAGGGCCTGCTCGTCACTCTGGAGAGCACCACTTATCCAGGTACGACGGAAGAATTGATTCAACGGGAGTTTGAAAAGCTGGGCTACCGTGCGGGTGAAGACTTTTTCCTCTGCTATTCGCCTGAGCGCGTTGACCCGGGGAATCGGATGTATTCGACCTATAACACGCCCAAAATTATTGGCGGGACAACCGAGCGCTGCATTGAGCTGGGCACGCTTTTGTACGGCAATCTCGTAAAAACGATTGTTCCTGTTTCCACGCCAAAGGTTGCGGAAATGTCAAAGCTTTTGGAAAACACATTCCGCAGCGTCAACATCGCTTTCATGAACGAAATGGCGATGATGTGCGACAGAATGGGCATCAATGTTTGGGAAGTAATCAAGGCCGCATCGACCAAACCATTCGGGTTTATGCCGTTCTATCCGGGACCTGGAATCGGTGGGCATTGCATACCGCTCGATCCAATGTACCTGTCGTGGAAAGCAAAGGGCTTCAAGTTCCACAGTCAATTTATTGAGATTGCCCAGTCGATCAACGATAACATGCCAGATTATGTACTCAGCAAGACGGGACAGGTGCTGAATATTTATGCCAAAGCGATCAACAGCTCCCGCATTCTGATACTGGGAATGGCGTACAAACCGGATATCGACGATCTGCGTGAATCGCCTGGACTCGAAATTTATGAGCTGTTTGCGAAAAACGGAGCGACTGTGGACTACTACGATCCACATGCACAAAGCTTCATCAACAAGAAAGGCAAGGTCGTTCATTCCATTGCAAACGATTATGAGACTTTCAAAACATATGATTGCATGGTGCTGATCACCAATCACCGCTCTTTCCATTATCAGGAGCTGGCTGACCTGGGAGTTGCGATTATCGATACGCGCAATGCATTCGATGGGATTGCGAATGACAATGTGTACCGAATCGGAACAGCTGTAGCAATCCGTTCGGAACAGGAAAAAGAAATGGTCAGCCTGCTCGCTTAAGTCAAAGTCACGATCAACTACAAAGCGACGAGAGGGAGGACGCAAACTATGTGCGGAATCATGGGATATATCGGCTATCGAGAGGCACAGCCGATTCTTATCAACGGACTCAAAAAACTGGAATACCGGGGCTACGACTCAGCAGGTATTGCCATCTGCGACGGTTCGAGCATCGCCATCAGCAAGACAAAAGGGCGAATCGATGTACTGGAAGAACAGACCAAGGAGGCGAGCTTGCCGGGATCTATCGGGATCGGTCATACCCGCTGGGCCACCCATGGACGACCATCTGACGAAAATTCTCATCCTCATTTTGATCAAACTGGCAAGTTTTCCATCGTTCATAACGGGATTATCGAAAACTACCTGGAGCTAAAAGAAGGGCTGATGGAGCGAGGTGTGGTGTTCACCTCCGAGACAGACACGGAAGTAATCGTCCATCTGCTCGCGGAACATTACGACGGGGACTTGGGTCAAGCCGTACGAGAGGTAGCCGGGAAAATCCGGGGTGCCTTTGCGCTGGCAGTCATGTCCGAGTATGAGCCAGACAAGCTGATCGCTGTGCGATTGGCGAGTCCATTGATTATCGGCGTAGGTTCTGGAGAGAATTTTATTGGCTCCGATATTCCTGCCGTGCTAGAGCATACCCGGGATGTATACGTCCTGGAGGATTATGATCTGGCGGTGTTGACCAAAGACTCCGTCAACGTGATGAGTCTTTGTACGAATCAACCAATCGAGCGGGACCTGGTCCGTATCGAATGGGACAAGGAGCAGGCGGAAAAAGACGGCTATGCGCACTACATGCTCAAAGAGATTCATGAGCAGCCCCGCGCTCTGCGCAATACGATGACGGGACGGATCGATGAATCTGAACAAAAGATTATTTTTCCCAATCTTCAGCTAACAAGAGAAGCAGTCAAACAGATTGAAAAAATCTATATTGTCGCGTGCGGTACGGCTTATCATGCCGGAGTGATCGGCAAGCAGGTGATCGAGAGACTGGCTCAGATTCCGGTAGAGGTAGATGTAGCGTCAGAGTTTCGCTATCGCCAGCCGCTATTTAAACAAAATACGCTTACTATCGTGGTCAGTCAGTCCGGAGAGACAGCAGATACGCTAGCTGCCTTGCGCGAAGCCAGGCGGAATGGCTCTGCGGTAGTAGCGATCACCAATGTGGTTGGCAGCTCGATTGCCCGTGAAGCCGATGACGTTATTACAACGAATGCCGGACCCGAAATTGCCGTTGCTTCTACCAAGGCATACACCTCGCAGCTGCTCGCTTTCTACCTGCTGGCGCTGTATCTGGCCCAAGGAAGAGAGACAATCAATCGCCAAGAGAGAGCTTCTCTGATAAAAGGACTACAGGCGCTGCCAGATCAGGTCGAAGCCATTCTTGCCCATGCGGATGAGATTCGCCAATACGCAGAATCCATCATGGAAGAGAAGCAGTTGTTTTTCCTAGGACGTGGCCTCGACTACGCGGTTTCCATGGAAGGCTCCCTCAAGCTAAAGGAAATCTCCTATATTCATTCTGAGGCGTATGCTGCCGGGGAGTTAAAGCACGGAACACTTGCTTTGATTGAAGAAGGCACTCGGGTCATCGCGCTAACTACCCAAGATGACTTGTACGAAAAAATGGTTAGCAACATTACCGAAGTAAAAGCGAGAGGGGCGATTGTTCTCGGCATCGCCATGGCAAATAACATGGAATTGCACCGCTCGGTTGATGAAGTGTGCTTGATCCCGACGACTGATGCTTTACTGACTCCGGTCCTGGGCGTTATCCCTCTCCAACTGATTGCGTATTACACATCAGTGGCATTGGGTAATGATGTGGATCGTCCGCGTAATTTGGCAAAAAGTGTAACAGTTGAATAAAGTAGCACGTCCATATGTAACGAGAACACATGACAAAGGGGGAACGATCAAATGAGCACCTCGAAACGGACGTTGAATCAGGAGATTTTACTGGAGATCATGCTCCAGGCCTATCAATTGGGCGTGCAGAGGAAAGATATTGATCTTGGAATGATGATTGACACGTTGACATATGAATTGAAGCCCTACCTCGAAGTTCAGGTGGAGCAGGGCGGGACGGAGGCGACAGGATGAACATTCATGCGATTGTTTTGGCGGCTGGAAAAGGTACACGGATGAACTCCGACTTGTACAAGGTCATGCATCCGGTATGCGGCAAGCCGATGATTGAGCATGTGACCCAACTATTGGAGGAGCTGTCCTTACATCGCCTCGTCGTAGTTATCGGCCACGGAGCAGAAGCTGTAAAGGAACAATTGGGGGAGCGTGTCGGGTATGCTTATCAACACGAGCAGCTAGGCACTGCCCATGCAGTGTGGATGGCGAATGATATTTTAGCAGAGCATGAAGGAATCACAATCGTCATAAACGGCGACACCCCGCTGGTAAAACCGCAGACACTGCGAAACCTTTTGAACCACCATCAAAGCAAACAGGCAGCGGCAACAGTGCTGACTTCCATTGTGGATGACCCCACTGGCTACGGTAGAATCATTCGCGATGAGAATGGAGACGTCAGACGGATTGTGGAAGAAAAGGATGCTACGCTGGGCCAAAAGAAAGTGCGCGAAATCAGTACCGGAATCTTTTGCTTCGATAACCAAAAGCTGTTCCAAACCTTGCCGCAGGTCACCAATGAAAATGCGCAAGGGGAGTACTATCTGCCCGATGTGCTCTCGTTATTGCAAGAACAAGGCAGCTTGATCAGTGCCTATGCGACGGATGATCCGAGCGAGGGAACAGGCGTGAATGACCGAGTGCAGCTAGCCAATCTGGAGCTCTTGATGCGAAAAAGAATCAATGACCACCATATGCGAAACGGCGTAACGATGAAAGACCCTGCTACGACGTATATTGATGCCGATGTTGTGATTGGGCGGGATACCGTTATTTACCCAGGTACCATGCTGTGCGGTCATACTGAGATTGGGGAAGGCTGCCAGGTTGGTCCTCATGTTCAGCTTATTGATACAAAGGTCGATGACTTTACGAGAGTTCTCCCGTTTACTTTGGCGAGTGAAACCAAAGGGGGCAATCAGGCATGGCTTGTTGAAGGCGCAGGGCGTAGAGAAGAGATTCCGGTAATGGCGGATGCAGGTCGTTAAGCGTTATTCATGGCTATGGATCGGGTTGTCACTGTTCCTTGCAGCCTCGATCGCCATGCTGCTCTTGATGAATAATCGCCCTTCTTTCACGACCGCAACCTGGATTTGGGATGCCAAGCTGATCTCTTCACAGACGGAGGAGATTGTCGCTTTTGCCCAAGAGAACAACATCAATCTGATCTATCTCCATATTGAGCCCACACGTGTTTCTCCCCAGGCCTACCAAACGTTCATCAAAGTGGCGAACCAGGCAAAAATCAAGGTAGAAGCGCTCGGTGGCGACCCGAATTGGGCCTATACTGCAAACCGCCAGAGCATTAGCGACCTAATTTCCTGGGTAAAAGCCTACAATCAAGGCGCCAGAGCAGACGAGCGTTTCTCGGGGATTCACGTAGATATCGAGCCGTATCTTTTGGCAGACTGGAAAAAAGATCAGGAAACAATCGTGAACCAATGGCTGAAAAACGTCGACTATCTTCTAGCGGAAACGAAAAAAGACGCCAAGCTCCAGGTTAGCGCCGACCTGCCCTATTGGATTGATACGGTAGAAGTGCCAGGGGATTCGGAAAAGGTCAGTAACTGGATGCTCCAGCGGCTGGACAGTATTACCTTGATGGCATACCGGAATCACGCCAAAGGCCATAATGGCATTGTTGATATCGTGAAAAAGACAATGGAAGCTGCGAATACGGAAAAGAGGGCTTCGGTAATCGTAGGTGTCAACATTTTGGAATCATCAGAGGGCAAGAATGTCAGCTTTCATGCAGAAGGTACGCAGGAGATGAAACAGCAACTGGTCATTTTGCAGGATGAACTATCAGGGAACCCTGCGTTTGCTGGAAGCGCCATCCATGATTACGAAAGCTGGAAGCATGTGACCCAACGAGAGGAGCAATTGTGACGAATGAAAGCCGCGCCCATCTACCTCAGTGTCCTTTGCCTATCGCTCGGCTTTCTGTTCGGCTTTTCCCCAGCGGAAAAAAAGAGTAAAGCCACGTGGATTTGGCAGTCTGAAATCGTTGGACAGGAAAAGCAGCATATCCTTACGTTTTGTGAACAAAACGAAATTAATTTGATTTACTTGCGGATTGATATGAACAAACCGTATGACTACTATCGGTCGTTCATCCGTGAAGCGACTGCGCAAGGCATTGATGTACATGCAGTCGCAGGTCACCCGGCATGGGCTTTTGCGAGTAACCAAAAGCGGATGATGAACATCGTAGGATGGATCAAAAAATACAATGCGGAAGTGGAAGGGGCGGAGCAGATTCGCGGAATTCAGTTGGATATCGAGCCGTACCTGCTGCCGCAATGGGAAACGGAAAGAGAGCGCGTCATCCGGGAATGGCAAGCCAATGTCAAGGCGTTTACAGACGCAGTAAGAAATGAGACAGATCTCGAGTCAAGTGTGGCCCTTGCGTTTTGGCTGGATGATATCCCTGCTCCGGACAATCCTGACATGTCCTTGTCCAAATGGATGATTGGCCAATTTGACACGATTTGTATCATGGCTTACCGTGATAAGCTGAGTGGCTCGAACGGTACTTTGTCCTTGATCGAGCAGGAAATGAATGAGGCAGATGAGCTCGGGAGCAGAATGCTGGTTGCCGTTAATTTGAAAAAAGACAAGAATGACCCTGTTTCTTTTGCCGAAGAGGGTGTCGTCGAAATGAACCGACAACTGGAGCTTCTGCCCGAACATCTGGAGCAGCATCCTTCCTACAGCGGCATTGCCATTCACGATTACCGATACTGGAAGGAGGCTGCTGCGAACATGCCCGAGGCAGTGCCTGAGCCAGACCGCAATCGTTACAAGGGCACTTACATATGGCGTGCTGAGACGGTTAGATCGGAAAAGGACGAGATATTGGCGTTCGCCGAACAAAACGGGGTAAACCTGCTCTATGTCCGAATCGACATGCAGCAACCGATATCGATGTATCAGGATTTTGTCAAAGATGCCCATGCAGCGGGAATCGAGGTTCACGCGATGGGAGGTCACCCGATTTGGGCACTGTCTGAAAGCAGGGGGAAAATCCTCAAGCTGGTGAATTGGGTCAAAGCCTATAATCAAGAAGTTTCTCAAGAGGAGCAGTTCCAAGGCGTGCACTTAGATATTGAGCCTTATGTGATGCCAGTCTGGCGTGAAAACAAGGAAGCGGTTTTGCGTCAATGGATGGATAACATCGAGGCATTCGTGGAAGAAACGAAGCAAGGCACGAATTTGGAAGCGAGCGTGGACTTGGCTGCGTGGCTGGAGAATACACCGACTCCAGGTCAGCCCCACAAACCGTTTGCCCACTGGATGATGGAACAAATGGATCATACGACGCTGATGGCATTTCGTGATCGCGCAGAAGGAATTATTAAGCTGGTTGAAAGTCAGATGAAGTACGCACAGAGCATCAATAAGAAACTGGTGGTTGCCGTCGAGACCAAAGAGAGTCACGAAGGGGATGCGATCACCTTTCATGAAGAAGGAAGAGAAGAAATGAATCGTCAGCTGGGGCTGGTGGCGAAATCATTGGAGCGCTTTTCTTCTTATATGGGACAGGCGATTCACGCCTATGAATACTGGAGACATGGCAAAGAGTAGTGGATGATGAGCATAGCGCGCCGTACAAGTTGTTGTACAATAGAGAAAATGAGTGCAGAAACGAGGCGAACAAGTCGATGCGGGATGTTTCAAACCGCCATAGAGGGCTGCCGCCGCGCACGCCGGAAATGCTGTACAACGTTGTGCGCAAATTTTATCGGGGCGCTGTCAGTCACTACGATCTGATTCAGGAGAAAAAAAGAGAGGTGCATGCGGCTTGGGAGCGTAGCCGGGCGAGCAAGGACGAGCATGAATTGCGTCAGGCGCTGCACACCTTATTTTTGGAGTTTCATTTTTACGTGACATGTTGGCTGCAAATCGAGCTGGCACTGCATCGGCTGGCTCAAGTGGACCCAGCGCAAGCACGGGTGCTCAAGGAATATCGGCCCATATTGGAGCGGCATGTGGCTGTTCGACAGCAGTTGGATCAGACAGAAGCATGTGTTCTCGCGCAAAGCTTACAGGATAACGGAGCTTGGTCGTGTGTCCTGCGTGATGCTTATTGGTTTGAAGGCATCACCTTCACGGTTGATGAAAGGAGTTTACAGGAGCTGCATCAACTGTTTCAGGCGATTCAGACGGCAAAAAATGAACATGAATCTACGTAAAAAAAGTGACCGTCCAGCAGTGGACGGTCACCTTTTTTAGAAAGTACCTGGGAAGATCGAACCTGTTGTTTGTGGAGCCAAGTGCCCCGGTGCATTCAATTGGCGCACTTCCTGAGTGTTTGTACCCGCAAAACCAGGAGTGAAGACAGTTTGGATGCCCATACCGAGTGGGTTTTGGTAACCTTGCATCATTTGTTGATTTTGACCTTGAGGCTGTTGCTGACTTTGCCCAGCTTGCATATAGCCGCTGCTCATCATGGAAGTTGGTGCATAACCGCTTTGATTTAATTGACGAACCTCTTGGACATTGGTACCCGCAAAGCCAGGAGAGAAGATGCTTCCGCCCATTGTGGCTTGGTTTCCTGTCTGATTGGAATAGCCAGCTTGTCCCATGGAGCTGTTGTACGCGGTATGGTTTCGTGCCTGCACCTCTTGAACATTTGTACCTGCAAAGCCAGGTGAAAAGATCGAGCCAGATTGAGCTGGATAGTTTGCTTGCTGGAAAGAAGGCTGAGCTTGAATGTAGGCAGATGGTTGCCCTTGGAGATATCCGCTGGATTGATTCGGCAAGTAGTTAAGGGCTTGAGTTTGCCCGTATCCGAATTGCTGCTGCGGTGCAGAGTAGCCGTAGCCGGAATTCAGTTGTCTCACTTCTTGGGCATTGGTACCTGCAAATCCAGGAGAGAACATGGATTGGGCGCCACTGATACCAGTTCCAAAGGACATGCCGTATGTAGGAGTCCCTAACGATTGCGGTTGTCCGCCGTGATTCCAATGCTGTACTTCTTGCACATTCGTGCCAGCAAAGCCTGGTTGGAACATGGCTCCAGCAGAACCCATTGCTCCGGAGATATTCGGTTGTTGGGATTGCATGATGTTGTTATTCGTGTAGGTCATGATAAAAGACCACCTCCTGACTGGTATGATTTCCAAAGATGGCCAAGTAATGCATGAATAGATGAAACAAGAGAATTCGCATTTGAGCGAAAACGAGAAAAAACATGCCGGCCCTCTAACCGGCATGTTCTTGCAAATCAATAGGGCTCCAGTGACCGTATGCAAGCCATAAGGTTGGCTTACCTGTCGGCCCGATACTTGCTTTGACAGGCTCAAATCCCATTCCACGAAACAAAGTAAGACTTGCCTCATTGTCCAAGGCTACACGCACGTATAATTTGGGTAAGCGTTGGCATACATGGGCGGTCAACGCTTTACCGATCCCGCGATTGCGGTAGCGTTTATCTACAACCAGGAAGGACTGACCCAGACCACAACGGGAAATGGCAAATAAACCGACAACCCGTTTTCCGTTCATGGCAAGAGCAACGCTAGTATCATTCGTGGAAAGCATTTTGGGGGTCAAGCGAGTCAGCCACTCGATGGAGTGCCTGGTTATTCGCCGATCCCCTTCCTGACGGGCAAATCGAACTAATGTCGTTTGGGATTCAGCCAATGCTTGCGGCGGTAGGATTACATATTTCAACTTCATTGGTATCTACCCCGCTTGGACCCCTCGCCTGTTTTGCAGGCGAGATACATACTGAGCGTAGTGGATCAGGTTGGATAAAGATAAGCGGCGAATAGAGGGTTCGTCGAATTTTTCCGGTTTTGCATTCGCCTCAAAAAACCAGAGCCCCCCGTCATCAGTCAGCCCTAGATCCATAGACATTTCTGCCAGGTTCTTGATTTCATCATTCAACGCTTCGGCAATGGCGAGCGCTGTTTGGTGGATCAAGGTCTCCAATTTTTCTGGATCCGATTTAAATACGGCATGCAGAACAGACGACAATGAGTGAATTGAACCGCCGCGAGGCACATGGGTCGTGATACTTTGCGATCCAGCACGCCGGATTCCTACACCGGTCACACTCCATTCCCCGTTTCCGTTTTTCTGTACAAGTACGCGCACGTCAAATGGTTTACCGTGATAGCGTGCTCGTTTGATTCCCTGTTGCATGATGTATTTTTGTTGTCTGACATGACCTTTGACGTGCTTCCAGACTTGATCTAGATTGGAAAAACGACGAGTGACTGCTTTTTGTTCCTTTAGTCGCTGGAGACGCCAGGCATCGTTTTTATATTCAATTCGCATAATACCTTCGCCAGCTTTGCCACGAACTGGTTTCAAATAGACGAACCGATGTTCAGAGCAGAAACTGCGAAAGCGCGGAAGAGTATCCAGTTTTTTGGTATCTGGTAAAAATTCTTTTACCGAAGGATATTCTTCCAGTATCGAAAAGATCTCTTGTTTGTCAAAAAAACAACTGTTGAACAGCGTAACGTTAGGCATTTCATTAATTTGGGCAATCGTTTTACGTACTTCCGGACGCTGCTCTGCCTTCCGTGTAGGAATGCGATTGTATACGACATGCGGGAACGGCAGGGTCAATTCTTGCCACATATTTTGCTTGGCATTGAACAGGTAGCCGCGAACCTTCTTTTTTTCCCAGTTAATGCCTTGCGGAGTAAAGACGTACACGAGCGCTCCCCATCTTGTTCCTGACTGCGCGATATCCTTGAAGTTATCACGATTTCCCATGAATACAGTTCCATCACCCACAGTCAAGATTCCGATTAATGGACCGAGCCTCAGGGAGTTGTTAACCATCTTCCAGTTAATCCGGGTGCGTATGCGGCCAGGTTGCTGACTGGGAAGACCAGTATGCAGTCGTTTTTGATGAGCGAAAGGGCCAAGACTGGCAACAAGAGGATTGGGAAATCGTTTCGCCAGAGTTTGCCGTGGTAGCTGAATGAACCATTTGCCGCTAGGGAGGATCGTCAGCCACCCGGAACGCTGTTGAAGCATGGGTGTTCCTCCTTCCTGAAAAACGGTGCTTTTTGCATTAGAAATTGGCAAGATAGCAACTGTAATCGACTAACAGCTTGCGTGATTCGTGGTCGGCCTGCTTCAGCCTTGCATGTTTGAAAATAGAACGTCCTGGCTTGGAGTTGGCTTCAAACATCCATACATGGCCATGCGTGTCTATCCCCATATCGAGCCCAAGCTCACCGAGATCAATGCCTTTTGCCAGCTCAATGGCAGTAGCGAGCCTGATCGAGGCTTCTGATATCCGTTCGGTCATCAACTCTTTTTGCCGACCGAACAGATGGTGGAGCAATTCATCACCCGGGATTACTGTTCCGCCGGTCCGAACGTGTGTAGTGACGCTTCCTGATCCAGCGACTTTGGCTGCTGTGCAAGAAACCACCCATTCGTTTTGCTGATTTTTGTGGAGATGAACGCGGAAATCAAAAGGACGTCCATGGAAGGTCATTAATGGAATTCCTTGTTGGGCCAAATAGGAGCCTACACGCCGGCTGCGGAAAACATGCTGATAGAGGGCAGTTAGCTTGGAAAAATGCCGTTTTACATTACCGCTTCCGTTGTGATAAGAAACGTCATAGCCGCCACCATGATGCTTTACGATTTTGACGATCCCATAGCCGAGACTGCCGTTTTTAGGCTTCAAATAAACAATCGGGTATTTACGCAGCAGATTGCGAACAGTCACAAGGGACGGAGAAGTGTATGTCTCCGGGATGTGCTCGTTTACCTCGGGGTTTGGGTACAACAGCTGGTGGACGCCCCACTTATTAAAAAAGCCTTGATTAAACATGGGGGTGTCGGGGTAGTTGGCTAGCTTGTATTTAAACTCTTGAACAGCCTCGTGTTTTTCGGCAGAGCGGGAAGGAATTCGATCGTAAATGACATCAGGCATAGCGGTCAGCATTTTTCTCCAAAGGTAGCCTCCCTTCTTGCTTTTGCGTAAGAACCAAGCGCTCACCTGGTTATTTCTCCAGTCCACGTCATTGGGAGAAAAGATGAAGTAAAACACACCTTTTCCTTCCTGTGCCTGCAAAAGCTTGTAGAAGAACGAAGTGCGCGAACCAATAGGCTGTTTAGGGTCTCTGCGGATGCCAGTGGTAACAATTCCGATCGCTGGACCAATTCGAAGCGAATGACCCTCTTGTTTAAGGTTAACAAATCCGCCATGTGGAATGTTCAATTCTGACCGCAAGATACTAGTCATTTTCACTACATTGCTATCGGGATTTCGTTTATCTTGCAAAACGGTTGCGACGACTTCTCTTTTACCCAGCATGATCGTAATCTTTTGTCGATGCCGAAGCTGAAGCTTTTGGAAGAGATTGTTCGGCAGGATGATCCCACATATGCTGGGGTGAGAAAGGAAGCGGAGCCGCACTCTAGTCGTTTCCATGCTTAGTAACCTCCTACACGCTCTTTCATGAGATAGTTGGCATACCGAACAGGCTGGGTGATCGAATGGAGCTGTGCAGTCGGGTCGTCAATCATCCGAAAAACGGTTCGACCCGGCCGGCTGTTTACTTCTATAATCCAGACATTTCCGGCGGTATCGATCCCGACGTCAATTCCCAGTTCAACCAATCTGCCATGAGACTGCTCGAGAAACCGGGGCAATTCGTCCGTCAGACGCTGGATTGCCTCGTCGATGCGGGTGCACATCGCTGGTTTGAAGTGACGAGAGAGAAAAGATGTGAGGGGGACAGCCTTGCCGCCTCCATGCAAATTGGAGGTGATGCTTCGTTTGTCTCCCAGACGTACCGCTCTCCCTGTCGTCTCCCAGTTTCCTTTGCCATTTTTTTGTACCAGTACCCGGACATCATAAGGAGTGCCATCCGGTGTATGCAGTTCAAGATAAGGTTGCACTAGGAATTTGCAGCCTCCGGTAAAGGTAGAGACGAAAGTTTTGAGCTTGGTTGATTCCCGAATGATCCGACGAAACGGCTGATTCTCCCGATTACGACCGGTAGCATCATAACCGCCGCGTGTTTCTTTAATCCGAACAACACCAATCCCATGGGTTCCGGCCATGGGCTTGATGATGGCAGCACCGTATTTTTTCAGCGTGTTATCCAAAGAAGGATACGTGAGGAGCTCCGTCGGAGGTAAATGAGGGGCAAGCAGCGATGATTTGATCAGCATCTGGTGTACCTGCCATTTGCCGGACAGGCCATGCCCCAAAAACGTAATGTTGCGATCGTTTTGCAACTTTTCCACAAATGGTTTATAGTGGCGATAAGATGGGCCGACAAAACAGCGGTCGTATATTAAGGTAGGCAACGGAAAGATATTGGATTGCCAGGAACCATTGCGGAATTCGAAGCCTTTGACCATACGGGATGAAAAATCAACCTGACGCGGTGAAAACACAAAAACGCGGATGCCATGCTTGCGTCCGTACTGCGTCAGTTTTTTGTAATACCCTTTGTCTACAAAGTGGGAGCCTTGGCAACGGGTCATAATGCCCAAGCTTCTATTGTTTGCTGTCATGTAGGTCACCTTCGCCTGTATTTCTTGCTGTTTGTTTTTCTTTTTGAGGTCGTTCTTGTTTTGCTGGCACGTGGATAGCCACTTATATAGGATGCATAATCGAGCATGCGAACGACAGATGGTCGCACACGTCGGGGCGCTTCTTCCACTCCTTCAGGCAGGGGAATCGCATTGGCGGTTTTGGAGGGCTTGCTGTTTACTTCGAGCAGCCATACCTGGCCACGCACGTCTACCCCAAGATCGACTCCGAATTCTGCATAATGCCCAGGCAGCGCTTCTTCCAAAAGAACCGAGAGCTTCAGGGCAACATCCCGTAATGTTTGAGGCGATGGCTTACCGGGGCCAGCCCACGGTCCACAGATACGCAATGCCTGGATTGGGCTGAACATGGAGCCGCCGCGAGAAATATTGGAGACGATTCGATTTTGTCCCAGACGGGCTACCATCGAGGTAACGGACCATTGTCCCGCGCGGTTTTTTTGCACCAGCACGCGAAAATCAGTCGGCCGACCTTGGACGCCGATCAATGGTAAACCTTGCTGCAGCAAGTAAGGTTTGCCTTTTGTCCGTTTCAAGAGGGAATGATGCAAGCCTTGCATGCTGGAAAAGGATTGACTCAGTCCGCCGGGTCTGGCGAGCGAGTAGCCCTCCTGTGATCTGCGCAGCCGGATAATTCCCCGTCCCATGCTGCCATTGGCCGGTTTCGCATAAACTGTTCGATGCGTGGAGAGCATTTGTTTCAAATCCCCCAAGTTTTGGTAGCGAACCATCTTTGGTAGATGGGCGGCGGCAGCCTCCTGATTTTCTAGGGCAGCATGCACGTGCCATTTGTTCAGGAAGCGTTCGTTAAAAAACGGGATGTTCGCGTCTTTGCAGCTCTGTACCCACTCAGTCATTTGCTCGCTTCTCTCCCGCCTCCTGGAAACGAGTCGGTTGTATATGCATTGAGGAAGCGGCAGAACCGTTTGTCTCCATACACCGCCTCGACGCACCAGGCCCCGAACGATTCCGGCATCCCAATTGACATCTTGCAGGCGGAATGCACAGACAATCCCACCGCGCTTTCGGATAATATCAGCCACTTCGTTGAAAAAAGAACTTAGCGGGCCGAAGGGAGACTGAGGATATTGGGTATTGTAGGTAGACACTAGAATCCCTACATAAGGACCGAAAACTAGCTTCTGCTGGTCCGGGGAATAACGTGCCAACAGAGGGACTCCCGTAGGCAGATGCAGCGATTGGGCCAAAGATGGACGAATCAGGGTACTACCACTTCGTTCCATGCTGCCAACGCGGGCGCAAACCGTTTTGCTTCCAAATTGGACGTTGAGTGTAGAAGCCTGGAGTTTCCATTTGCGCATTTGCGCCTGGGGCAGGTAAAGGTCTACTTCCGATTTTGGCTCGTATGCAACAACGATGGTTGGAACGTAAGACATGATTATCCCCTTCCCATCAGGCATGAAGTTAGTCTATGGTATGAGTAGCCAAATGGTTTGGTGCCATGCAGAGAAGAGAGGTTGTTAGTATTTATGAATATTTGGGTAATCTTATTGAATATTGGAGTAGGCTCTGTAATTGGAGGGGTCACCAATGAACTGGCAATTCGAATGCTTTTCCGACCACTCAAGCCTTGGTATATCGGGAGTTGGCGCGTTCCTTTCACACCTGGATTGATCCCTAGTAGGCGGGACGACATCGCCATACAAATGGGCAGATTAGTAGAAGAGCATTTGCTGACTACAGAAGGGATCAAGCGGGCACTCACCCAGAGCGGATTCGAAAATACGTTGGCAAGCTGGATGAACAATGTAGCTACCGGCTGGATGTCGGACGAGCGTGCCTTGCGTCATGCGTTGCTCCAGGCTGTTCCCGAGATCTTTAATGAAGAAGGAGGGTGGAGCGATCGTGTCCGCACTCCGATACAGCTGCACTGGCAAGCCTTTGTAGACCGTACTCTCTATCACTATGAGGAAAAGACGCTGCGAGAGTTGATTTCCGACAATGGGAAAAAACGGTTGGACGATACTCTGGGCTACATAAGCCAACTGTTATTGACACGGTTTCGCGAATACTTGCACTCCCCAGAAGGACAGCAGACTCTGCAAAATATGGTCCGTGGCCTATTAGGCGGCGGTGGGGGAATGTTTGGCGGTCTGGTTGGCATGTTCCTTGGGGATGACAAGATTTTGGGCAAGCTGCTTCCTCATCTGGATGAGCTGTTGAGAAGCCCCGAGCTTGCGCAGCGACTACATCTGTTTTTACAGAACGAGAGCGACAAGCTGCTCGATAAAAATGTGGGAGAAATCGTCTCGTGGCTTGGACGCGATCAGGTGGACGAGTGGGCGAGCACGCTTTTTGCCAAGCTGGAAGAGCAGAGTTTGCGATTCGTGGACACACCGATGTCACGCTTGACAGCTCCCTTCCAGGAGAGTGTAAAGAGCGAGCTTGTTCCTCGCGTGGCGAAATGGATGGTAGAAACATTGCAGCAAAATGTAGAACGGATTTTTCAGCGTCTGGCTGTACGAGATATTGTTACACGTCAGGTAGAAGGATTTCCGATTGAAAGAATCGAAGAGATGGTCGTAGGAATCTCCGGCCGGGAGTTTCGCATGATTACGGTTCTTGGCTTTATTCTTGGAGGGATCATCGGGCTTGTACAAGGTCTTTTGGCTGGCTGGTTAGGTTAGTGAAACTGAAAAGAAACTGTAACCCCACTGTAATATTCCTGTAATATTCCATGGGTAAGATAAAAGTACGATGAAAACCCCCTTAATGATATACTTTCTGATTGGTAGCTTGAAAAAGCTACCCTTTTTTTTTGCCTCGCCTTCGGGTATATTGATCGAAGGAGCGGGAGTATCAGGAACGGCTGTAAGAAGAGGAAGGGGGAAAGGCAAGATGGCAACCAAGCATGAACAAATCTTGCAACATATTGATCGCCTTCCGATCGGTTCGAAGATTTCCGTGCGGCAGATCGCCAAAGACCTGGACGTGAGTGAGGGTACGGCATACCGTGCGATCAAGGAAGCGGAAACACAAGGATACGTCAGTACCATCGAACGTGTCGGAACAGTGAGGATCGAGAAGAAGCAAAAGGAAAATATAGAGCGGCTTACTTTCGCAGAGGTCGTAAATATCGTCGATGGTCATGTGTTGGGCGGACGAGAAGGACTGCACAAAACATTAAATAAATTCGTCATAGGCGCCATGCAGTTGGAAGCAATGATGCGCTATATTGATGCAGGTAGTCTGCTGATTGTAGGGAACCGCTACCAGGCACACAAAATAGCCTTGCAGCAGGGAGCGGCTGTATTAATTACAGGCGGATTCGATACGAGCGAAGAGATTAAACAGCTAGCGGATCGACTCGCACTCCCTATTATTTCTTCGAGCTATGACTCGTTTACCGTCGCCTCCATGATCAATCGGGCTATTTACGACAGATTGATTAAAAAAGAAATTGTCATGGTAGAAGACGTATTGAAGCCATTGGCTGAAACACCCGTACTTTTAACCACCGACTCCGTTACCAAGTGGCATCAGTATACAGAGCTGTATCAAGATACTAGATTTCCCGTTGTAGATGAGCAGATGCGGTTAATTGGGATCGTCACTTCCAAGGATATTATCGGCCATGAGGAGACTGCGACGATCGATAAAGTAATGACCAAAAACCCGATCACGACCTCGCCGCGAGTCTCGGTAGCGTCTTCGGCTCATACGATGGTATGGGAAGGAATTGAGCTATTGCCTGTCGTAGACAACCACCGAAAGCTGGTCGGTGTCCTAAGTCGCAATGACGTATTAAAAGCGCTGCAATTTACGGCCAAACAACCGCAGATGAGCGAGACCTTCCCGAATCTGATCATGTCTCACTTCCGTGAAGAGCGGCAAGCCGACGAGGTTGTTTACTTGGGGGATGTCACGCCGCAGATGACCAACCATCTTGGCACGATTGCCAGCGGCATCATGACGACTGTCATGGTAGAGGCTGCCTGTAATCTTCTGCGCTTGCATCGCAGGGGGGATATGGTTCCCGAGAACATTACGGTGTACTTTTTAAAGCCTGTTCAGATGGAGAGTCAGATCGAGGTACAGCCACGTCTGCTTGACATCAGCCGCCGCTTCGGTAAGGTAGAGGTTTCCGTCTACCATGGTGAGCAACTGGTCGGGCAGGCTATGGTCACGGCGCAAATTATCGAGCGTTAAAGGAAAAGAAGTAAAAAGGTCAACCAGACAAGAGAAGCGATTCTTTCTGGCTGGCCTTTTTGTCATTTTATGTATTCTGCTCACCAGGAGTGAGAAGGATTGACATGGTAAGGATTGTCTTATACGATCTCATTAGAAGGTTATCTAATTAGTGGACGCAAGAATACGAATGCGAGAGGAGAGACGATTTTGCAATTAGATCAGCTCGTGACTTTTTACAAAGCGCTCGGAGATCCGACCCGTGTCCGAATCCTGGCTATTTTGGCAAATGGTCCGTTGCATGGACAGGCGCTGGCAGGCAAGATGGGAGTGACGCCACCCACGATTACACATCACATGACGAAGCTGCGTGAAGCGGGGGTCGTTTATGAACGGCGAGATAAAAATACCATCTATTTCTATTTGCATGAAGCGAACATGAAGCGACAGTCCCAAGCGATCCTGGACGTGCTCGAAAAAGCGAAAGAAATGGCTGACGAGGATTTGTTTGCAGAGGGTACGAACTCAGAGGAGAGGAAAAACAAGATGGCAGCAGAAAAGATTCAGGTCATTCGCAGCTTTATCACGCCGGACGGCAAGCTGAAGCAGATCCCGACACAACGCAAAAAGAAGCTGTTTGTATTCGAGCACATGGTTCGCGGACTGGAAAAAGGGCGTAAGTATCAGGAGAAGGAAATCAATGAGTACATCCGGCAATTCCATGATGATTACGCTACGATCCGACGTGAATTTATTATGAATCATTATATGTACAGAGAAGACGGAATCTACGAGTTGAACCCCGAGGCGATGTGGGCAAAACCAGAGGATTTGTGATGAATGGAAGAAACATCCAGGCTATGATGGAAGAAAAAAGGACAACCGTCGGCACAGCGCTCAGGTTGTCGAAACAGTAGAATGTCACACAAAACCATTATAGTGTAGAGGGTCGTGGGTTATCTATGATAAACAGTTGGGAGTAGAGGTGATTGTTGGCAGCTCCGAACGATGGGGTAAAAGTATCAAAATAAGACTAAGTATCAAATTGATACGGAAACGCTATATCGTACTATAAATCTGATTTTTTCTTTCGTAAGGCAGTCGTTGAGTATCATTTTGATACTTGAATGGCTGTTTTTTTATTTTCGTATCGCCTAGAGATTCTCTGCCATACTGCGGACAAGCCTTCTCAAATAGCCTTGATAGAGGTTTTTTATCAAGTTGAGGTGTTTTGGCATGATCATTGCTAAATAAAGAGAGTGACACCAAAAAGGAGGAAATGATCATGCTATCGCAAGTGCATACCACTGTGAAATGGGCAAAAAACAAGTTTCATTCAACGGAATATAACGATGACGAGCTCTCCATTTTTGATGAGAAACAAATCTATAACGTCCATTCCTTTCAAAAAACGCACAGTGCTTACACCAAAACTCCCTTGCATCAATTGAAACAGCTGGCTGAGCATATACAGGTTGCAGATCTACGAGTAAAAGATGAGTCTTACCGATTTGGGCTGAATGCTTTCAAAGTGATGGGAGGCATATACGCGATCGGAAAGTATGTGGCTGATCGGCTGGGGATGAGCATGGAAGACCTTTCTTTTGCAGCCTTGCAAGCACCCCAAGTAAAGGAAAAGCTCGGAGAATTAACGTTTATTTCGGCGACAGACGGGAATCACGGACGCGGGGTTGCCTGGGCGGCAAGGGAGCTCGGACATAAATCAGTGATATACATGCCCAAAGGATCGTCTCAGCAGAGGTTGGCTGCGATTCAGAGGGAAGGTGCCTATGCTGACATTACAGAGGTCAACTACGATGAAACAGTCAGGATGTGTGCGAATCTGGCCCATGAAAATGGCTGGATTATGGTTCAGGATACCGCATGGGAAGGATATGACGATATCCCACTTTGGATTATGCAAGGATATGCTTCCATGGCAAAAGAAATCGTGGAACAACTGCAAGAGGACAACGCTCAGCCGCCGACGCATATTTTCCTCCAGGCGGGTGTCGGTTCATTCGCAGCCGCTATTGCAGGCTATATGGTTCATACGTATAGGGACAACCCTCCGGTCATCGTTGTCGTCGAGCCTGATCAGGCAGATTGCTATTACCGATCCTTTTGCAATGAAGACGGCAAAAGGGAAATCGTCAGCGGAGACATGAATACGATCATGGCAGGACTGGCGTGTGGCGAACCAAATACACGGGCATTTCGACTGCTGAGCCAGTATGCAACAGGCACCTTCTCGTGTTCGGACAACATCTCTGCACTGGGCATGCGTGTGTATGGCAACCCGCTGCAATCAGATCCGCGCGTCATTTCGGGAGAGTCGGGTGCCGTAACACTCGGATTACTATACTATTTGCGCAAGCTCTCAGACGACCCCAAGCTATGCAGTGTGATCTCTCTTGATTCTGACTCGCGGGTCCTCGTTATCAGCACAGAAGGGGATACGGATCCAGCCCACTATCAAAAAGTAGTCTGGGAAGGGCTTTGTCCCAATTAATGCATGAAGGGCGAAGGCGGATAGCAGAGAGGAGCAGATAGATGTTATCAGAAAAGAGAACACAGGATGTCGTTTGGCTTTGCCAAACGCTGGTCAAAATGCAAAGTTATTCGGGTGAAGAAAAGCCCGTTGCCGATTACATTAAAGCCTATGCGAAACAGCACGGCTTTGATGAGGTCGTGGTAGATGAGTACGGGAACGTCATGCTAGTGCTGAAAGGGAACCAGCCGGGGCCTACCGTATTGTTTGACGGGCATATGGACACGGTTCCTGCCTGGCATGAGCGATGGAGTGCGGATCCTTTTTCCGGAGAAATCAAGGACGGCAAAATCTTCGGTCGCGGAACCTCTGATATGAAGGGGGCAGTCAGCGCCATGATTGCCGCCAGCATTCACTTTGCAGAGGATACGGGTAAAGCTTTTCCAGGGACAGTGATTGTATCCTGCAGCGTGCATGAAGAATGCTTTGAAGGTGTCGCCACTAGACGCGTCAGCGAATTAATGAAACCGGATTATGTCGTGATTGGCGAACCAACACATCTGGGCCTGAATCGCGGACAGAGAGGACGAGCAGAAATCGTTGTGGAGACGATCGGAGTGCCAGCGCATTCCGCCAATCCAGATAAAGGCATCAATGCGGTCTATCAGATGCTAAAGCTCATCTCGGCTATCCGTGAGCTGCCTGTAGGCGAGCATGAGGTGTTGGGCAAAGGAATTTTGGAGCTAACGGACATCAAATCGTCGCCCTATCCAGGTGCCTCTGTCGTGCCTGCCCGATGTGTCGCCACATTTGACCGCCGATTATTGGTTGGGGAAACAAAAGAATCCGTTCTGGCACCTATTCAAAAAGTCATTGCTCTGCTTGAGCAGGAAGACCCCACGTTTCAAGCAACTGTTCGCTATGCGCGAGGAGAGGACCTCTGCTACACAGGAGCAGTCATTTCCGATGAACGCTTTTTCCCAGGCTGGCTGTTTGATGATCAGGAAGACTACGTGCAAGCAGCTCATCGGGAGCTGGCTGCTATCGGGATACATGCAGACATCTCCCATTATTCCTTCTGCACAAACGGCAGCCATTTTGCTGGGGAAGCAGCGATTCCGACGATCGGTTTTGGTCCTTCGCCAGAGTCGTTGGCACACATTGATGATGAATATATCGAAATCGATCAATTAAGAAAAGCAACAGCCGGGTACACGGCGATTATGAAAGCGCTGACAACGATCGCAACGACAGAAAAGACCATACGCTAGTCAGTGGCCTGTACACTTCATCTTGAAAGACATTCTCTACCGATTTCAAAACGCAAAGAGGGGGGATTTGTTCAAGTGGAAGCTTTTGTGAATGGTCTAAATGGAATTTTATGGAGCGATACAGTCATTTACATCTTACTTGGTGTAGGCTTGTTATTCTCGCTGTTAACCAGGTTTCTGCAAGTGAGGCACTTCAAAGAAATGATGAAGCTGATGTTTCAGGGGAAGGGCTCGGATGCGGGAGTCTCATCCTTTCAGGCGCTTTCGATGGCTCTGTCTGTTCGTGTAGGAACCGGGAATATTGCCGGCGTTGCGACTGCGATCTTTTACGGGGGTCCCGGCGCCGTGTTTTGGATGTGGCTCATTGCTTTCATTGGCGCTTCCAATGCTTTTATCGAATCCACACTGGCACAGATCTACAAAGTGAAACAAGGCGGTGAATACCGCGGGGGACCGGCTTTTTATATTGAAAAAGGGCTGGGCTGGAAATGGTTCGCTGTGCTCTTCGCTTTTGCGGCAATTCTGGCGATGGCTATTCTGCAGCCGGGTGTGCAGGCGAATGCGATTGCAGAGGGCCTTGATAATGCATTTGGAGTCAATCGGTACCTGACAGGAGCATTCATCATTTCGCTCTTCGCCTTTATTGTCTTTGGTGGAACCAAAAGAATTGCAACAGCCGCGACGGTTATTGTCCCGTTCATGGCCCTCGGCTACATTCTCCTGTCGCTGGTGATCATAGCTGTTCATATTACGGAGCTGCCCGCGGTGATCTCACTGATTTTCCGAAGTGCTTTTGCCCTCGATTCTGCTTTTGGCGGCATCATCGGGATGGCCATTTCATGGGGGGTAAAACGGGGAATTTACTCAAATGAAGCAGGTCAGGGCACGGGGGCTCATCCAGCGGCCGCAGCGGAAGTAACCCATCCGGCCAAGCAAGGGTTTGTCCAAGCCTTTTCCGTCTATATCGATACCTTGCTCGTTTGCTCCGCGACTGCCTTCATGATCCTGTTTACGGGCATGTACAACACACAGGCGAAAGACGGCTCCTTCATCGTCAATCGAATCAGCGGCGTCGAGGCGGGTCCTGGATATACGCAGGCTGCGATCGACAGTATCATACCGGGATTTGGTGCTGGATTTGTTGCTGTTGCGCTCTTTTTCTTTGCCTTTACAACGATAATGGCGCTGTACTATATTGCGGAGACAAACGTTGAATACTTGCGGAGAGGAAAGAACAGTCGCTGGGCAAAGCTCATTTTGAAATTCGTAATGATTGCGGCTGTCTTTTACGGGTCAACGAATGAATCAACCTTGGCCTGGGCGCTGGGAGATGTCGGTTTAGGACTTATGGTGTGGGTAAATATCATCGCGATCTTATTTTTAGCGAAGCCTGCCCTGCTCGCATTGAAAGATTATGAGAGGCAGCAAAAGCTAGGGCTGGACCCTACTTTCGATCCAAAGGCACTAGGCATTAAAAATGCGGATTATTGGGAGAGGGAGTCTAGCGAGCAGAATGAGCAGGAACAGGTTTCATAGTTGATAGTTTAAAGTTGATAGTTCATAGACACACATTATTCATCTACAAAAAGGAGAGAGTACACATGGAAAAGCTAAAAAACCTGGATGCTGTTCTTCAAGAAACAGAAAAAGAATTGATTGAATTCACGCAGAGCATGGTCAGGATCAAAAGCTACTCGGATCAGGAAAAAGAGATTGCCCAATTTATCGAGAGTAAAATGCTTGCGCTCGGGTATGATGAAGTCTTTACGGACGCGATGGGGAATGTCGTTGGAAAAATTGGAAATGGCGACAAAGTACTCTTGTTTGATTCTCATATGGATACAGTCGAGGTGAACGATGACGAGAAGTGGGAGGTACCTCCTTTTAGCGGGGAGATCGTCAATGGCAGGCTGTTTGGCAGAGGCTCCGTCGATATGAAAGCGTCGATTGCATCTTCTATTTACGCAGGTGCGCTGGCCAAAAGACTGGGATTAACTGCTGGCAAAACGATCTATGTTACTTGCACGGTGAACGAAGAGTATTGTGATGGCGAAAACCTGAAGTTCTTGTTTCGCGAAAGCAATTTGAAGCCGAACTTCGTGGTCATTTGCGAGCCGTCTGACAACAAAATTACGCTCGGCCATAAAGGCAAAGCACAAATTTTGATCAAAACGAAAGGCGTCTCCGCTCACGGTTCAGCGCCAGAAAAAGGGAAAAATGCGATTTATGAAATGGCCGAAATCATCAAGCGGGTTGAACAGACGAATCTAGAGCTGAGTAAAAAAGAAGGACCTAGAAGCACGCTTGTTATGTCGAGAATCTCGAGTGTCAGTGCTTCGCTGAATGCGGTCCCGTCCGAGTGCGAAGTGTACCTGGACAGAAGGATGGTCGTGGGAGAAACAGAGGAAACGATCAAAAACGAGATGGACAAGATCATCGCAGGCAAAAATGCTACGTGGGAAATTGGGACGCTTTATCGGAAGAGCTGGACAGGCATTGATATTACGTATGAGCCTTTCCACTTGGCATGGAAAATTGACGAGAATCATGAACTGACACGCGCCTGCAATGCAGCGTACAGTGAAGCTTTTGGCAGCGATCCTACCGAATATGATTATTGGGATTTTGGCACGAATGCCGTCACTCCTGTCAGCCTCGGAATTCCGACGATTGGATTTGGGCCAGGAGAATACAAGCTCGCACATATGACGAATGAAAACTGCGAAGTCAGTAAAATTGTGGATGCGTGCAAGTTTTACACGACATTGATTGATAAAATCTAACGAGCCGAAAAAGGCGTGCAGAAGGCAAAAGGTTCCTTTGCGCGCCTTTTTTCATAATCTACCCCTTTATTCGTAAAACAAAATCGTGCAGTTTATCTACGGCAGTAATATTGCGATTGCATTGCTGGCTGTCTTCGCAAATATAGTTTCCCTTTTTCAAAAAGGTCCCGTCACCTGAGCCCTTCACTTCCGCGATAAACATCCCCAATTCTTCATAGCCGTTACACAGCGCGCAAACCCCTTTTTGGTTGATGCTTGTAAATGTCCCATGAATGCCAATCAGCTTATTTTCAAGATAAGTGACAATGTACTTCTTATTCGATCCTTCATCGATCCAGCCTAGGTAAGACATTTCCTTCCAATCGAGTGTTTCTAGCTTAGGGACCTTTAGTTTTTTTACTTTCGGGAATAGCTTTTTCAGCGTTTGCTCGGTTACTTCCCGAAAAGGAATGACAAACGGATAAATTTCTGCCAAAAACTTTTTCTTGTCCGCTTTATTCTCGATTGTTTGAATCGGGGTCAACAGCTCTTTTTGCTCGTCGGAAAGCTCGTTAAACAGATGAAATACTTTTTCTTTCGCGATATCTTTGAGTGCATTCAGTACGGCGGTATCGCTGCTGTTCGCATGTCCATTGATGAGAATCTGTGCTTGAGCCCGGATAAAGTTATAGTGGTGACTCTTAATAAACGGTTCCATGATCATCACTCCTGCCTTTCATACTTATTACTTTATACGGCAAGTGATGCGGATGAAAGGGAGAGGATGATTAGGAATCAAACTCGGCATAAACGAAGGGGATCTACCGCTGATGTTCTCATACGAATCGTTGGATAAAAATGGGAATGCCCTTTGTTTGGGAGAAACAGTAATTCTCCCAGAAGAAATTAACCCATTCATTTCTGTTCTTCGACATTACGATATATTGGTTACCGCACTTCACAATCACTGGCTTTTTAACAACCCTGGTATCATGTTTATACACTTTGAATCAATTGACGAGCCCGTCCAATTTGCCTATAAAGCTCGTCACGCCATTTCAGTCCTGAAACATTAATCTTTGCCCCTTTACGGGGTATTTTTTTAAATAGGTATTTTACATAGTCGCGCTGCTAAGGTTTTTCTCTCTAACTAATTTGTTAAAAACATGATTACTAAGCTTACTAAGCTATTCAGAATTTGGGCTAACATTTTCTTGTAAATTGCCGTATCAATCAGCACATTTTCATTTACTATAGGCTCGTATCAGTTGCCAAGCTTCCCTCATTTGCATTCTCTATATCAGATAGAGAGAAGCGAGGTGATTGTTATGACTGACGTGGTGGTGATCTTATTCAGACGTGTCAGAGTGAATGGCGTACGGAGGCGAATTATTCGCGCCGTTCGCATCATTGGAAGTGCCGCACCATGCAACCGATTTTTAATGGTCGGTAGACGTGTGGGTCCTGCTGAACGTTGTCTTTTGAATAACGGGTTCCAACGTGTGTTATCAAGAGATAATGTTTTGGTGTTTATCCGAATAAGATAAACGGGTCCGTATGAAAACGGTAGCTAATAGGGTTACCGTTTTCTTTTGTTACAAAATACACATTGTATTAAGTAATGAACGCTCTTGCAACTTCGATTCCTTTATCCGTAATACCGTAGCTCAAGCGTTGCAATGCTCAATGAATGCTTCCTGAGTATCCAATCCTGACTACTCACTAAACAGCGATTCAAGCTTCTCCTTCAGCTCCGGACTAACTTTATACGCTTTCGTTGTTTTTGCTCAATGGACATGATCAACCTTCCCTTCCTTTAGGGGTAGTACCAGCGTCCGTGACACCAGAGGCAAACGATTAAGTGTACGATCGTATTTGGTGTAGGTTGGAAAAAGGCATCTTTTGGCTCACAGATTAACTGTATAAAAATATGTTAAATTTGGATTATAATGGATTGTGTGTTCCTGTTATCAAGAATCATGGGAGGTTCAGGTATGAAAAAGAGATTAGTTCTGATCATGTTTATCATTATAGCTTTAGTAATGGGCGCTTGTTCTAACAAGGAAACCGTAACTACCAATCAAGCAGAGATAGAAAGGTTACAAGCTGAAATAACTCAATTGAAAAACAAAAACAAAGAACTTGAAGCCTCTTTAGATAAGGAAAAACAGATTAATGATACTAATACTAAAATCTACGAATTGCGGAATACCATGGATTTACATATAAGGGAAATGTTTCGAGCCGTGATGAAAGGTGACACTGAAAAAGTCAAACAGTATATTTCCAAGAAAGCTACTGTGGAAGGAGAGAATTTTATTTATAAAGTGGAGAACGAAACCATAACCACTCCATTCCCTATGAAGGGAAGCACTTTCCGTCAGAGGTCTTTCGGTATATATAAAGATGGACGGTTTATTACAGATTATGAAGTATGGATAAACGATGAGACTTACTCAGGAACACTAGAATTAACCTTCACTGAGGAAAATAACCAATGGAAACTGAGTAGTATGCAAGGAGATAGATAAACTTTTTATGGTGGCTGCAACCGGGTTAATCCAAAGCACTTCTGTCCGAGTCTTCCCAGATTCGATTACTTGCTGCCGTTCCTGGCGTTGCCAATTGCGGATAAAATTGACGCCTATCATCTAGGGGAACTTTATTATGCTGTATTAGATCAGGTTCCTCCGACGTTTGTCGGTGTATTTGGGGATTTATACTCGACAGTGTCTCTGCGCGTGTTAGAAGCGTATTCGACTCTTGAGGCGGAAAAACTAATAGCGTTTATACAAACAGAGACACCACGTTGCCGATCGCAGAAATGGACCGAAGAAAGGGAAAAAATCACCTGGATTTATTTGGGAGCAGTCGTGCATAATTAGGAGTAACTGACTAAGTTAGAGGGAGGAGTCCTGTGAGAAATCGAGCTATAATCATGCTTTTGCTTTTTCTATTTTTGTTAGGGTGCACATCCGATCATACTTTTGAGAATTTGGATAATCTAGGCTTTTCTGTTTATGTACCAGAGTATGTTCCGAAAGACTTCAAAATGGTGATAAACATGGATACAGATAAAAAGGAAGCATGGATAACCTATTCGAAAGAACAACAATATATTGAAATACAACAGAAGGTGCGATCAAAGTATAACTATAACCATTTTATAAGAAATTACTTTCTCACTCAGTCAAATCAGGTCTTGGAGAAAAACGAACCTTTATTCCGGTATCTTGAAATTGGAAACTTTGTGGGGGAGGTAAATGTAAGTTTGGAAAAACATGGTGTATTTAGCTTTGTATTTGTTCCTACAAATATTTTAAATGAATCTGTACTTGTAAACGAGCTTCCCTATTATGAGATTCAATCTAACATGGATAAAAATGAAGTAATAAAAGTGATAAATAGTTTACAGAAGATAAAAAGGCAGGGGTAGCTTTGGACGCAAAAAAGTCCTGGACTACCACTGCCTTTATGGATGATTCAAGCTTCAGATGTTGTATGGGTTAAAGGTTTTCTTTCCCTGCAGAAAAGCCTTCAAATAGTCGCCCACCGTATGGCTCTAATACCCGATCACTTAGTTGAATAACTTTGCTTTGATCACCTGTTGTATAAAAAGTGTCAAAGGCTTCAACAAATTCTTCAGTAAATTTCACATCGTAATTCTTCAAAGCGCGAATCATCCATTTTGAAGAACCGATCCAACATCCATTCGTTCTTAAAACAAATTCCTGAATAAGCTCTGCTAATGTATTGGCTATAAATAATTGTTCGGCTCGATTCGTACAACCAATAAAATCATCAAGTACATCCGTTATAAAATAACGTTTTGTCGTTATCATTTCTTCGGTCCATTTTTCAGGACCATTTTCCAACATCTCTTTCGCTTCTTTCTTAATGAAATCAATCATTCCTTCATCTCTTAAAGGAATTCCCTCTACTACCATTCTTTGCAGAGAGGGCTTTGCATCTTGAAAATCCATCTGGAAATAGTGTTGATAGGAAGTTAGACTATGAACAAAAACTTCAATTGGCCAACCAAAATCTATGAATGACTCTCTGTAAGCTGATGCTAAGTCTTTATCAAAAACGACAATGTCAAGGTCAGACGTATCTGTCGCCTCACCTCTAACAACACTACCAGCCAATACAGCCCCTTGACAGGTAGGGAAATGCTTATCGATAAACCGTTTGGCTGCTTCAATTGGCACTACCTTTTTGTTGCCCCCATCTCCTACACCTCAGTCCATTTGATTCCCTAATGAATTCGAAATGTAGCCCTAGGAATCCTCCTGACCGACCACCGCTGCTTCCTTTACTTGGAATACACGATTTTTTTGATCGTTTCAGCAGAGAGGAAGTAGTCCTCCGCCAATTGAGAGATGGGCCTGCCAGTTTGAAATAAACGTTTGATCGTACGGTTCCTGTCATCAAGCAGCTTTCGTCCTCCAGAACGTGTACCCCATTTTTGATACGTCGCTTCTGGTTTCGGTATATAAATGGCTTCGCCTTGCACATACTTTTGAATTTCAGCTATCAGCTTTTCAGGTAAAATAGCGTTTGCTTTGACATATTTCACTTCTGCCAGCCCCTTATTCTTAAATTGAAAAAGAAATAAGGTGCAAAGCCTAACGATTGAGAAATGAGATATGCTCACGTGGGCGATATTCGTATTAAATCATTTGCCACCTCATGCAAAGTATCGCCTCTCAATCCTAGGCTTTGCATGAGACGCTGCAGTATCTGGCAAGCCAGAAATCGTTACCATGAGTACACCCCCTCAGAACATCGTGTGCTCTCCCTATTATTATAAAAGAACCGATGTCTGATTTCATCCTGCTGCTGTATAAAACACAAAAGAAAAAATGGCGTG
This sequence comes from Brevibacillus sp. NRS-1366, assembly GCF_050467985.1. Lineage (NCBI taxonomy): Bacteria > Bacillati > Bacillota > Bacilli > Caryophanales > Paenibacillaceae > Brevibacillus > Brevibacillus sp. NRS-1366. The sequence continues at coordinate 91,381 of NZ_JBITPN010000018.1, forward strand.
CCAGAACAGAAAAGTACGTTCGCACGCCATTTTATTTATTCGCAGTTTTATCAGCTTTCTTTTTTCAGTTCCGCCTGCCAAGCTGTCCGATAACGTAAATAATTGCGGGTACCCAAATACAGGTTCAAGACACCAACAACCAGCATGATGAGGGCGACAACGATTCGAATCGTATCCAACGATTCAAATGTGAACTGATTGAGGCCAAACAAAGTAACCAAAACACCCAGAGCGATGTTCATTTTCCCAAGAGTCATGCGGGACGCCAATGGATGGATGCCTTGTCTACGGGCATGCATGCTGAAATAGACGCCGGCAACCAGTGAAGCGAGAACGCCGGTCATGTAAAAAGCTGACCACATATACAGATTCATCCTCTCGTGCAATCTCGTATTATCCTACCAAATGAGGGGGAGAATGGTCAAATGACCAGAGGAACGTTTGTTCTTGTTTCTCCATAGGTTGTACACTTCCGGTATAATAGGGGAGAGAGAAATGAAAAAATGATTCGGAAGTGAAAACAGAGAGGAAGAAACAGAATGACCTCCTTTGTCCATTTGCATGTTCATACCGAGTATAGCTTGCTGGACGGAGCGGCTCGTATTGATGAATTGGTTGCCAGAGCGGCCGAGCTCGGCATGAAGGCGCTGGCGATCACCGATCACGCCAATTTGTACGGTGCTGTACCGTTTTACAAAGCTTGTCACGAAAAAGGAATCAAGCCGATTATCGGGATGGAATTGTACCTGATTGAGGGCAACCTGCAGGATCGCGTGCGCAATGCACCCGCACCCAGCCACCTAGTCGTCCTGGCAGAAAATGAACGTGGCTACCATAACTTATTGAAGCTGGCAACCATCGCCAATACAGATGGAAACTATATCATCCCGCGTCTAAACAAAGAGGTGCTCACTCGTCACTGCGAAGGCTTGATCGCTCTTAGCGCCTGTCGTGAGGGAGAAGTGCCGAGGCTGTTATTGGCTGGAGAAGCCGAAGCAGCGAGGGAGAAGGCATTGTGGTATCGCTCCATCTTTGGACCAGACGGCTTTTATCTTGAGTTAGCCGACCATGGATTGGAAATCGAACGCAGATTAAATACTCGTTTGGTCAAGCTCAGTCAGGAGACAGGCATTCCGCTCGTAGTGACCAACAATGTACACTACCTTCACCCTGCGGATCATCAGCAGCATGATATTTTGTTGGCCATCGGGGAAGGCAAGACAGTAGAAGAGGAAAACCGGTTCCGTTATGAAACCGATCAATACTATTTGAAGACAGGCGATGAACTGAAGGCGGCTTTTGCCTATACACCCGAGGCGTTGTCCAATACCGTGGCGATTGCAGAGCGGTGCCATCTCGAGCTGTCTCTAGGGGCTCACATTTTGCCGGAATTTCCGTTGGCAACAGGGCAGGATTCGACGACGTTTTTACGTGAGCTTTGTGAAAAAGGCTGCACCCTGCGCTACGGGGAAATTACCCCGCAGATACGCGAGCGACTCGATCATGAGCTTTCTATCATTACGGGCACCGGGTTCACGGATTATTTCCTGATCGTCTGGGATTTCATGCGTTATGCACATGAGCATGGGATTCCAACAGGTCCGGGCAGAGGCTCGGCAGCAGGAAGTCTGGTTGCGTATGTGCTCCGTATCACGAATGTCGACCCTCTGCGCTATCAACTTCTCTTTGAGCGTTTTCTCAATCCGGAGCGGGTCACCATGCCCGATATCGACATTGATTTCTCCGTGGAGCGGCGCGACGAAGTAATTCAGTATGTGGCAGCCAAGTACGGACATGACCGCGTGGCACAAATCATCACATTCGGAACGATGGCAGCTCGTGCAGCGGTACGCGATGTAGGACGAGCACTGGGACTTTCACTGGGCCTGATTGACCGTGTAGCCAAAATGATTCCGCAATCCCCGGGGATGACGATTGATCGGGCGATGCAGCTGAATCCCGATATCGGCAAGCTGTATGCGGAAAACAAGCAGGCAGCCAGACTGATCGAAACAGCCAAAGGAGTGGAAGGGCTGCCGCGACATGCGTCTACCCATGCGGCCGGGGTGGTCATTTCACGCGAGCCGCTGACAGAGTACGTGCCTCTGCAAACGGGAAATGAAGGCCTCGCCCTCACCCAGTATCCGATGGAGATATTGGAAGAAGTAGGCCTTTTGAAAATGGACTTTCTCGGTTTGCGCAACCTGACGATCATTCAAGAAACATTACGTCATCTGAGAGAGCAAGGAACGCCAGTGGATTTGGAGAGCATACCGACGGATGACGCTCGTACCTTTCAGATGCTCACGCGCGGCGAGACGACAGGTGTGTTTCAGCTGGAATCAGCGGGAATGCGCAATGTGCTGCGCGATCTGAAGCCAACGACGCTAGATGATATCATCGCGGTGCTGGCCTTGTACCGACCGGGACCGATGGAGATTATTCCGCAGTACATCGCGGCAAAACACGGTCAGAACAAAGTGCAGTACGCACACCCGATTCTTGAACCGATTCTAAAAGACACACATGGCTTCATGATTTATCAGGAGCAGATCATGCAGATATCCTCTATACTCGCCGGGTTCAGCCTGGGCGAAGCAGACATTTTGCGACGCGCGGTTGGGAAAAAGAAAAGAGAGCTGTTAGCCGAGCAGCGGGAAAAGTTCGTGGCAGGATGCGTCCGCCAAGGCCATGGGGCAGAGCTGGGCAATCAGGTATACGACCTCATCGTGCGCTTTGCCGATTACGGCTTCAACAAGGCCCACTCTGTCGCGTATGCGATCATCTCCTACCAGATGGCGTATTTAAAGGCCAATCACCCACTCGCTTTTATGGCGGCACTGCTGTCGTTGTCGATCGGCAGCCAGACACGGATTGCCGAATATACGGAGGAAGCGCGTCGACTGAATCTTAGCGTGCTGGGGCCTGATGTCAACAAGAGTTACGCCATGTTTACGGTCGAGCACGATGCGATTCGGTTTGGACTTGCTGCCGTGAAAAACGTAGGCTATGGGGCGATTGAATCGATCGTGGCAGAGCGGGTGGAAAAACCATACCGTGATGTATTTGATTTTTGCGCGAGGGTTGATGCGCGTTTGGTGAATAGGCGTGTCGTCGAGTCGCTTACTCTTTGTGGTGCCTTAGATTGTTTGCCAGGGCACCGCAGCCAGCTCCTCTTGCTTTTGGATGAAGCGGTTGGAAAAGCGAATAGCAAGAGAATCGAGCGCAATGCCAATCAGCTAGATTTGTTCGCCGGGGATGAGGGGGGAGGAGGAGCGGCCGTACGGGAACCGGCTGAGTACCCGGAGGTGCCGCCGCTCTCTCATACCCAGCAGTTGAAAGAAGAGAGAGAGTTCTTGGGTGTGTATATCTCGGGTCACCCCCTCGATCAATTTGCACATGTGGCGAATCGGGCCGAGGTTACTGCTATCTCTGCTCTTGCAGAGCTGCCGCGTGACAAAACGGTAAAGGTATTCGGGATGGTGACGGAAGAGAGAAGAATCCAGACTAAAAAAGGGGATCCGATGGCATTCATCACTATCGAGGATAAAACGGCACAGGTCGAAATGGTCGTCTTTCCACAGGTGTATGCCAAGTATGCGTCCGTATTGGCAAAAGAGCGGATGGTGATTGCCGAGGCGCGCATCGATCATCAGGACGACATGGTCAAGCTGTTGCCCTCTCGCTTTTGGGATGCCGAATCATTGCCGCAGCCTACTGCCGAGACCGTTCTTTTCGTCAAAATCAGTCCTGCCCAAGAGCAGGATTCGACGTTGCAACAGCTAAAACGACTGTTTGTCGAAAAAAAAGGAACGATTCCGGTTATCCTGTTTTACGAGGGAAAAAGACAGACAATTCGCTTGCCAGAGGCCATTTCGGTAGAGGTCGACGAGTCATTTTTGGAGCTAGCGCGAGATATTGTGGGACATGACAGCGTAATTCAGAAAGAATTGCCCATAAATTGGGGAGGATGAGGAATGTCCTCCCTTTTTCGCCGTTTTCGGCAGGTTTACAGGAGAATGGGTTTTGCTATATATTGAACTCATAACTTAAAAAGTGGTCAGACCACTTCGACAGGTTCAAGGTTTTTAGCAGTACATGAGCTCTACAAGCAATCATAGAACAGATAAACGAAATGGAGTGGTTATGATGTCCAATCTGAGAGAGGAAGCGCTCGCGCTTCATAGAAAACATCAGGGGAAGCTGGAGGCAGTGACCAAGGTACCAGTTCGCAATGCTTATGATTTAAGTCTTGCCTATTCACCTGGGGTTGCAGAGCCTTGCAAAGAAATTTTTGATGACAAGTCTAAAGTTTACGATTATACGATGAAAGGCAACCTGGTTGCGGTTGTCAGTGATGGAACAGCGGTTCTTGGTCTTGGCAACATCGGTCCAGAAGCTGCGATGCCAGTCATGGAAGGAAAAGCCGTTCTGTTCAAATCCTTCGCAGGCGTCGATGCGTTCCCTATCTGCTTGAATACCAATGATGTGGATAAAATCGTGGAAACGGTGAAACTGCTGGAGCCAACCTTTGGTGGTGTAAACCTCGAAGATATCGCTGCTCCTGCTTGCTTTGAAGTTGAAGAGCGTCTGAAGCGCGAAACCAATATTCCTGTATTTCATGACGACCAGCACGGTACCGCGATCGTGACGGCAGCAGGCCTCATAAACGCACTGCGCGTCGTTGACAAAAAGCTGGAAGATATCCGTGTGGTAGCAAACGGTGCAGGTGCTGCCGGGATCGCCATCATGAAACTTTTGATCTCCATGGGTGTAAAAGAAGTGATCATGTGCGATACAAAAGGGATCGTGTACGAGGGTCGTCCGTTCGGAATGAACCCTGTGAAGGAAGAAATGGCGAAGATCACCAACCGCGACAAGCTGCAAGGTGATCTGGCTGACGCGATGAAGGGAGCAGATGTGTTCATTGGGGTATCTGTGGCTGGTGCCGTAACACAAGAGATGGTGCGATCCATGAACCGCGATGCCATCATTTTTGCAATGGCGAATCCTACTCCTGAAATCATGCCGCAAGAAGCAAAAGCAGCAGGTGCAGCAGTTGTCGGCACAGGCCGTTCCGACTTCCCGAACCAAGTGAACAACGTACTTGCTTTCCCAGGAATCTTCCGCGGAGCGCTCGATACCCGCGCTACAGAAATCAACGAAGCAATGAAACTGGCAGCCGTATACGCGATTGCAGATCTGATCGCACCAGAAGAGCTTTCTGCTGATAAAGTAATCCCAGCACCATTCGATGCACGTGTGGCTCCGAATGTCGCTGCTGCGGTTGCAAAAGCGGCGATGGATACCGGCGTAGCCCGTATCACCATCGACCCGGAAGAAGTAAAAGCAAAAACAAACAGCTTGGCTGCCATTTCCTATCAACAAGTGTAGGAACAAAGCAGTCAGCACCCTCCGAAAGACGTGTTTGTATGCAAGCGTCCAAGGAGGGTGCTTCAATTCACAGTAGATAAGAATAAGGAGGATCATCGTGCTCGACTCTACCCAGGATCGAAAGGTATACGAAGGCATTCTCCTGCAGCTTCATGAAATTATTCAGGAGCAAAACTTGCGGCCCGGCGACAAGCTTCCCTCAGAGCGGGAATTGTCCGAGCAGCTCAGTGCTGGCCGTTCCTCTGTACGTGAAGCTCTCCGGGCCCTTGAACTCCTCGGGCTGATCGAAACGCGTCGAGGGGAAGGCACATTCCTCAAGCATTACCGGCATAATCGCTTTATTGATATTCTTGGTTTTTTTATTCTGCGGGATGCGAAAACCAAGAAGGACTTAATTGAGATGCGGCGGATGTTGGAGCTGGATGCAATCCGGCTGGCCTGCAGACGTGCTACGACCAAGCATTTTGAGGAAATGGAACGGATTTTGGCAAGTGCTGAGGAACGGGTAGAACGCGGAGAAGTACCGACAGAGGAAGACTACCAGTTTCATCGCGTCATTTGCCGCTCCAGCCGGAATTCGATTCTGCACCGCATATGGACACCTTTGGTTGAGTACAGCAACAGCGTACGGATTGAGTCGCTGTCTCGCGAAGGCAGAGCACGCGCAGCACTGATGGAACATCGGCAGATTATGGAGGCAATCCAGGAAGGAAATGTCAACGTCGCTGTTGAGAGAATGAGGCACCATTTGGAGAACAGCAAGCTCTGATTTCCCTATTTGCGAGGGGCGCTGGCGCTGTGATATGATGATGCAGACCTGTATTGGACGATGAAGGAGGAAGCCAGCATGTGGACCGTCATCTACATCGCTCCTAGCGCTAAAATCGCAGAACGGATACAGCAACGTTTGACAGATGAAGGATTCCTGGTAAAGGTTCGTGAGGCGAAGGTCTCCAAGCAATATGAGATTCTCGTGCCAGAGGGCGAGCTAAGCGAAGTCCGGGATGTACTCGGCACGATCCTTCACTGAAGAGAAAGGTGGGTGTACCTGTGCTTAAAGATCTTTTTGGGAAAAAGCGTAAGTTTGCTACAGTCCCTTCAGAGACATTAGCACGCGTCCCTGCTTCCACTGATGCGACCAAGGAAGCGGGAACAAGAGAAAAGGAAGTTCCTGAGGGATTGATGAATAAATGCCCGCATTGCGGGACGATTCACTACTCCAAGGATCTGGAGAAGAATCTGCGCGTCTGCAAAGGCTGCCAGTTTCATTATGTCATGTCCGCTCCAGAGCGCTTGCAATCGCTGTTGGATGAGGGTGTGCTGACAGAGGAGTTTGACGCTGGTCTGACTACCGCCAATCCGCTCGGGTTTCCAGGGTATCTGGAGAAGATAGAGCAGGACAAGGCCAACTCCAATTTGAATGAGGCTGTCATTACTGGAGAAGGTGTTCTAAGTGGGAACCGCATCATTATTGGTGTAATGGACTCCCATTTTCGGATAGCCAGCATGGGATCAGTTGTGGGTGAAAAAATCACTCGTGCAATTGAGCAAGCGATCGACCGCCGCTTGCCGTTTATCTTGTTCTCCGCATCTGGGGGAGCACGCATGCAAGAAGGCATATTGAGTCTGATGCAAATGGCCAAGACAAGCGCGGCATTGTCTCGTCTGGATCGGGAACGCCTGTTGTTTATTTCAGTCATGACCAATCCTACATACGGTGGTGTATCCGCTAGCTTTGCTTCGCTCGGAGATTACAATATCGCAGAACCAGGAGCTATGATCGGCTTTGCCGGACGTCGCGTCATTGAACAGACGATCCGCCAGGAGTTGCCGAAAGACTTCCAGACAGCCGAATTCTTGCTGAAAAACGGACAACTCGACATGGTGGTACACCGTAAGGATATGCGCACAACGCTATCCAAGCTGGTAGAGATGCATACGTCACGGGAAGGAGTGGAAACATGGCAGGCGAACTCCCCTTTGAAAAGCCATTAGTAGAACTGCAAGACAAGATCAAGGAATTGCGTCGCTTTACGGAAGAAAAAGGCATTGATTTTTCCGATGAAGTGAAGCGCCTGGAACAAAAAGCAAAAGAGCTGGCACAGCAAATTTACGGCAACCTGACACCGTGGCAGCGCGTGCAGCTCGCCCGTCATCCGGAACGGCCTACTACTTTGGACTATATACAGCTTCTTTTTACTGATTTTATCGAAGTGCACGGGGACCGGTTGTTTGGAGACGATCATTCCATTGTGGGTGGGATTGCCAAATTCGACGGGCGTCCGGTTACCGTCATTGGTCACCAAACGGGGAAAGACACTAAAGACAACATCAAGCGTAATTTTGGTATGGCTCATCCAGAAGGATATCGGAAGGCTCTTCGCATTATGCAGCAGGCTGATAAATTTGGTCGGCCGATCATCTGCTTTATTAATACAAAAGGTGCTTACCCTGGAAAAGCGGCAGAAGAGCGTGGCCAAAGTGAAGCGATTGCCCGAAATTTACGGGAAATGGCTACTTTTCGTGTGCCGATTATTTGTATTGTCACAGGGGAAGGCGGTAGCGGCGGTGCGCTTGCGATCAGCGTAGGCAACCGAATATTCATGCTGGAGAATTCCTGGTACTCCGTGATTGCGCCAGAAAGCGCGGCAGCGATCCTTTGGAGGGATTCCAGCCTCGGCATGCGAGCGGCAGAGTCGATGAAAATTACGGCTCCTGACTTGTTGGAACTTGGAGTCATTGATGGAATCATCCCGGAGCCATTCGGCGGCGCCCATCGCGATCTCATTGCGCAGGCTAGCTCGGTGAAAGCTGTGATTGCCGAGCAACTAGAACAGCTTGGTCAATTGACCCCGGATGAATTGATACAGGATCGCTATGAGAAATTTAAACAGATCGGTCAGTACGCCTCCCTGTAAAATCAGGGGGCGTTTTTTGGCTTTTTTCTGCAAGGAAAATCTGCTACAATCGAAGTCGGATGAAGGAGTTATCAGATCTTTCGAAAAGTATAGCACATATCTGCACTCAGTATAACAGATATTGAAATCGGAATGATACAGCATGTTTCATAGTAGATATGGTACATACTGTTTCCGATTCAAGAGATGCTAAAGACGACATGATTGGAGAGGTGGATTCCATGCAAAAGCTTGCAGTTTTGACCAGCGGTGGGGATTCTCCCGGTATGAATGCTGCTGTTCGGGCCGCAGTTCGTCGGGCCGCTTACCATGGGGTACAAATGTACGGCGTGTACCACGGGTACGAAGGGCTGATGAACGGGGACATCCAGGAAATGTCGCTGGGCTCCGTAGGTGATATTATTCAACGGGGTGGAACCATTCTCTACTCAGCCCGCAGTGAGGCATTCAAGACAGAGGCTGGACAGCAAAAAGCGGTAGAAAAGCTCCGCACCTACGGAATCGAAGGGCTGATTGTGATTGGCGGAGACGGATCTTTCCGCGGCGCTCAAAAGCTGACTGAAAAAGGCTTTCCTACGATTGGCGTACCAGGAACGATCGACAACGATATTCCGTGCACTGATTTCACGATTGGATTTGATACGGCGTTAAATACCATTGTTGACGCAATTGATAAAATCCGCGATACGGCCACATCACATGAGCGTACGTACATCATTGAGGTGATGGGTCGCGATGCTGGTGATCTGGCGCTGTGGGCGGGTCTTGCGGCTGGGGCCGAATCCATTATCATTCCGGAAGAATCTCAAGACATGAGCGATATTCTCGAGCGTCTGCACGCAGGACAACGACGCGGGAAAAAGCATTCCATCATCATCGTAGCCGAGGGTGTGGGCAGTGCGTCTTCCTATGCGGAAGCGATCACCAAAGAGACGGGCTGGGAGACGCGGGTGACCGTCTTGGGCCACATTCAGCGTGGCGGCTCTCCAACAGCGATGGATCGAATGCTGGCAAGTCGAATGGGGGCTGCAGCCGTTGACCTTTTGTTGGAAGGCAAAAAAGACAGGATGGTCGGAATCAAGAATAATATCATCATCGATGTAGATTTTAATGAGGCACTGGCACAAAAACACCAGTTGGATTTGTCCATTTACCAGTTGGCTCGAACGCTTTCGATATAACCCTTGGCACGTGGGTATGACGTAGCCTGGTTTTCTAAGAGTTTAGAGGAGGCAGTATCCTATGTTGAGGAAAGCAAAAATTGTATGTACGATTGGTCCGGCAAGTGAGTCAGTCGAAACGCTGAAAAAACTGATTGATGCAGGGATGAATGTAGCGCGCCTGAACTTTTCTCATGGCTCGCATGAGGAACATGCCGCGCGGATTGTGAACATCCGCAAAGCGTCTGAGGAAACAGGCAAGCCGGTGGCGATTCTGTTGGATACCAAAGGACCTGAAATTCGTACAGGCACGCTAGCAGTTGATGCAGTGGAGCTTATGGAAGGCAATACGATTATCCTCACGACTGAGGAAGTGGCAGGAACAGCTGATCGCGTCTCCATTACCTATCCTGAATTGCCCCATGATGTAACTTCAGGCGATACGATTTTGATTGATGACGGCCTGATTGGTCTTACGGTGCAAGAAGTACAGGGTAATGAGATCGTCTGCTTGATCAAGAACGGCGGAACACTGAAGAGCAAAAAAGGCGTCAACGTTCCAGGTGTGAAAATCAATTTGCCAGGGATTACTGAGAAAGACGCGCAGGATATCGAATTCGGTATTCAGCAGGACGTCGATTTCATTGCAGCTTCTTTTGTACGCAAAGCGACTGACATTCTGGAAATCCGTCAAATTTTGGAGCGCCACAAAGTTCACATTGATATTATCGCGAAAATCGAAAACCAGGAAGGCGTCGATAACGTCGATGAAATTCTGGTGGTAACGGATGGAATCATGGTAGCCCGTGGTGATTTGGGTGTAGAAATTCCGGCTGAAGAAGTGCCGCTTGTGCAGAAAAAGCTGATTAAAAAATGTAACGAGCAGGCGTTGCCGGTAATTACGGCCACCCAAATGCTCGATTCCATGCAGCGTAACCCTAGACCGACCCGTGCAGAAGCAAGCGATGTGGCAAACGCGATCTTTGACGGCACAGATGCAATCATGCTGTCTGGAGAAACAGCAGCAGGTAAGTATCCTGTGGAATCAGTCGAAACGATGGATCGCATCGCAGTTCGCGCGGAACAAGAGCTGAACTATCGGGAGATCTTGTATGCACAAGCGCAGCTCAAGCAGGTAACGATTACGGATGCGATCAGTCAGGCGGTGTCCAATGCTGCTCTGGATCTGGATGCGGCTGCGATTATAACGGCAACAGAAAGCGGTCATACAGCACGGATGGTTTCCAAATTCCGTCCGAAGGCTCCGATTGTGGCTGTGACGCCGCATGCTCGTGTCATCCGTCGTCTTGCGCTCGTCAACGGGGTATATCCGGTAAAAGGTGTACTGGCTAACACGACAGATGAAATGCTGGACATGTCTGTTCAGGAAGCGCTGGATGCCGGATTTGTTCGCCACGGTGATCTGGTCGTGATTACGGCAGGGGTTCCTGTACGTGAGGTAGGGACAACCAATCTGATGAAAATCCATGTGATCGGCGATATCGTGGCAAAAGGACAGGGCATCGGACGAAAAGTCGTGAGCGGCAAGGTCGTTTTGGCTCGCTCTGCAGAGGAAGCTTTAGCAAAAGTGGAGGAAGGCTCGATCCTGGTAACGATCGGAACTGATTCGGACATGATTGAAGCGTTTAAAAAGGCGGGAGCTGTGATTTGTGAAGAGGGTGGACTTACCTCTCATGCAGCAATTGTCGGCTTGAATGTGGGCGTTCCTGTCATCGTCGGTGTACCGTTCGCGACAGAAGTCCTGAAAGATGGTCAGATTGTCACAGTCGATTCCGAGCGTGGACATATTTACTCCGGACATGCCAGAGTTCTCTAGGTCCAAAGATGCAATTTAACTAGTGAGCATCGTGAAAGGGTGACACCAACGTCACCCTTTTTTGGCGTGGCCTAGAATGCAATTCCCCATGTAGGAAATTCCGTTTTTTACCTGCCGACGGTGGTTTTTAGGTAATGCAATGAACGCTGGAATCTGTTAAAATCGGTCGGTACGTTCTCAAACAGACGAGGAGTTATTTCGGAGGCTTGCGTGTTTCCATAAGCCGTTATGGGCAGATTTGGTTTTGATCGTTCGAGATTTACCATGAGGAAAGGATCAGAAGAAGAGGCGAATTCTTGCAGTGATAAGAGCTGATACATATGAAAATAGCGAGGCCATGACTTTGCCATTTCTCGCATAATGTTCGGGAATATGTGTCAAGTGTTTTTTTATAAACAATACTATATCTAGTGTTGTCGAAAATTATTTAGCACAACATATAGGTAAAACTATTGAGTTTTTCAGATAAAGATAGTTAACTAGAGAGGAAAGATTTGAAGGAGGAACTGATATGCTGGCGACTGAGACCGTAACCCGTACCCGTTTTCTTACGGATGAATTTCTAGATCAATACCCTGATTTTCCTGTCCATATGAGTCCGCTTGGACAATTCGTTTACTACCGTACTTATTCTCGCTTTATTCCAGAAAAGGGAAGACGGGAAACCTGGAAAGAAACATGCCGCCGCTCGGTGGATTACAATATCAAGCTAGCTTATCAGCACTTGAGCAAGATTGGACTTCATGCAGATTCGCGTTTGATGGAGCAAGAGGCAGAAGGATTGTTTGACAATATGTTTAATCTCCGCCAGTTTTTGTCTGGTCGCACTTTGTGGGTTGGCGGCGCGGAGAATGGCGTAGCGGATTTGTATCCACTCGCCAACTTCAATTGCTCTTTTTTAAATATCAAATCGTGGGATGATTTGGGAGACCTGTTTTATTTGTTGTTGGTTGGTACTGGCGTAGGCTTCAAGTGCACAAAGGAAATGGCGGCGGGACTCACTCCGATCCGCACCAATGTATCCCTGCTTTCCTCCGAGTACAAGCCGCTTCCAAAGCATCAGCGTCTTGAGCGCTCCGAGGTAAACGTATTGGAAAATGGATTTGCCAAAATTTATGTAGGTGACAGTAAAGAGGGCTGGGTAGAATCGCTTCGTCTCTATCTGCAAATCTTGACTGACAAAGCCTATGAGCATATTCATACAGTCAAAATTTCCTACAACAGCGTCCGGCCAAAAGGCGAGCGTCTGAAGCGCTTTGGTGGTACAGCAAGTGGTCATGAGCCGCTTCGTGAAATGTTTGAAGGAATTGATAAAGTTCTGAAAAACCAGATCGACCAGCATTTGGCTCCGATTGAGAGCGATGAAAAAGGATACGGTAAAATTCGTCCGGTACATATCCTGGACATCGGCAATCTGATCGGTGCAAACGTTGTGGTAGGTGGCGTCCGCCGCACGGCTGAGATCTTCTTGTTTGACCATGATGATTACGAGTGCATGATGGCTAAATACGGGATTAACGGCTTCTGGACAGAGGACCAGCTGGCCCATCACCGCCGAGTGGGCGAGCTCTTGGGTGAACACAAGCCGGTTTGGTTTGACAGCATTCAAAATGTAGGGGATGGCCGCTTTGGTCTTGACCATCGCCGTATGTCCAACAACTCGATTGCCTTTACGAAACAGCCATCCAAAGACTTCCTGCACCTCGTCTTTACGTTGATGCAGCTCGAAGGCGAGCCTGGCTTTATCAATTTGGAAGAAGCGAACCGTCGTCGTCCTAATGCAGAAGGCTTGAATCCTTGTGCGGAAATTTTGCTTGATTCCTATGGTGTCTGCAACCTGACAACAGTGAATCTCGTAGAATTTGTCAAAGATAACGCGGATGGCTCCAAATATTTGGATCTCGAAGGACTTTTGGAAGCCCAACGTAAATCGGCTCGTGCCGGTCTGCGGATGACATTGGTTACTCTAGAGCTGCCGCACTGGGATACGGTTCAACAGCGCGACAGACTGCTTGGAACATCCCTGACAGGGGTAAAAGATGCGCTCGCTTTTCTCGGATACACCGAAGAACAGGAATTGGAGCTGCTCCGTCAATTGGGCAACGCTGCTCGCGATGAGGCGAACCGCTACGCTTACGAGCTGCGTGTTAACTCACCGCTTCTCGTTACCACAGTAAAACCAGAAGGGACGCTGTCGCAGGTAGCTGGTGGTGTTTCGAGTGGTCTGCACTGGTCGCACTCCCCATACTATATTCGTCGTATCCGTATAAACGCAGAGGACCCATTGGCCAAAGCGGTACAAGCCCTTGGCTGGACAGTAAACCCTGAGGTCGGCACACCGGGTGACACGTACGAAGAGCGTATGGCAAATGCACGGACGCTGGTTATTGATTTCCCAGTTGCATCAGGTGCAGAGGAAACCAAAAACGAGGTTAGTGCAAAACGCCAATTTGATACGTACTTCCGTTTCCAAAAAGAATATACCGAGCATAACTCCTCCAACACGATTACGGTTCGCAAGGAAGAGTGGAACGAAGTAGAAGAGATTGTCTACGCAAATTGGGACAATTTTGTCGGGGTATCGTTCTTGCAGCTGGATGGAGGCAACTATCAGCTCGCACCGTACGAAGAATGCTCCAAGGAACAATACGAGGCTTTGAAAGAAACAATGAAGCCGTTTGATCCGGCTATTCTGCAACAATACGAAACAGGCGGTGAGGCTGATCTGTCAACAGCCGAATCTTGCGAAGGCGGCGCTTGCCCAATTCGTTAATAAAATAAGCGTTGCATGACTTCAAGCGGGGAGGACTGAGATCAGTTCCTCTCCGTTTTTTGTGTTATCAATACCACAGCTTGTCTATGGTACAATACGTATATAAAGAAAGGGGAGACGAGCGTTTGCGTCCAATTGTTCAATCTCATCGGTTGCGGGTTCGTTACCAGGAGACCGATCAGATGGGTGTAGTCTACCATGCGAATTACTTGAATTGGTTTGAAGTGGGACGGACAGAATTCATTCGACATACTGGTCTTACGTATCGTGAGCTGGAGGAAAAAGGGATAATGCTTCCGGTCATGGATGCCCGAATCTCCTACAAAAAACCTGCCCGATACGATGATGAGGTAGATATCCGGACATGGGTGGGCCAAGTCAGTGCTGTTCGACTTGCGTTTTGTTATGAGATTATTCGAGTGGCAGATCAGGAGCTTTTGGTGTCAGGAGAGACGATGCATGCCTTCACCAACAGTGAGTTAAAACCGATCAGGCTTTCCCGGGTACAGCCTGCCATATACGATTGGCTGACCACCATGCACAAAGGAGAGGAATAATCATGCTGCGTATCCTCGTCGTCCTTTTCATTGTCATTTTTGGAGTAGAGATGTGGGGATTGATTGCTGTAGGTTCGATGATTGGTGGATGGAATACTGCCCTTCTGGTCATTTTAACAAGCCTCTTTGGAGCTTGGATGGCCAAGCAGCAAGGGGTCCAGGTGTTTCGCATGGTTCAGTTCCAGCTTGCTCGCGGGCAGATGCCCACGGAAACCTTGATTGATGGGGTTTTGGTTTTGATTGGTGGGATTCTGCTCTTGCTCCCAGGATTTATCTCTGATGTGATCGGCTTGATTTTTTTGATTCCGTATACACGAATGATTTTGCGCCATTTGCTGAAACGCTGGCTATGGGCGTTGATTTCATCCGGACGTATTCAGCTTTTTTTTCGCAGATGAGGCAGATGATAACGAAAAGAACCGCTCTGAAAGGCCAAAAACCGGTACCAGAGCGGTTCTTTTTTACTATGAGAAGGCCCCGATAGAGGTTTTTTACGTTTGCTTCCCGCGTATGTATTGCCACACATCCGTAAATACGTTGGCTTTTACCAAAGCATTAATTAACACGAGGGAAACAGGACCGATGATCAGGCCCAAAAATCCGAAAAGTTGAAGACCGACAAACAGCGCCACCAATGTCAGAAGCGGATCGAGGCCGACACTTTCTGCTACGATTTTCGGCTCGATGATCTGCCGGAAAATTAATACGACCGCGTACAAAATGGACAACCCGATGACCATCGTGTAATTTCCTTTGAAGAACAGATACACAATCCAAGGAACAAACACGGTACCTGTCCCCAAATAAGGGAGCAGATCGACCAGACCAGTAATGAGGCCGATCGTGATTGCATACTCCACTCGCATGATCAAAAGGCCGATGATGACGATGGCAGCGGTCAAGGAAATCAGCGTAAGCTGGGCTTTGACAAACCCAAACAGGGCTCCGCGCAAATCGCGGAAAATTTGATCCAGACGATTGT
Source organism: Brevibacillus sp. NRS-1366 (assembly GCF_050467985.1). NCBI lineage: Bacteria > Bacillati > Bacillota > Bacilli > Caryophanales > Paenibacillaceae > Brevibacillus > Brevibacillus sp. NRS-1366. Next base: position 107,002 of record NZ_JBITPN010000018.1, read on the forward strand.
TCACGCCATTCGGCAGGATTCTGCGAAAACGTGCCTCCCACAAGAAGAAGTCCTTGGAGATAAAGAAAGCGCCCATCAGAGAAATGACGGATACGGTAGCCATGTTCGGCAGGGAGACGAGCAGATTTTTCAATCCATTGAGAAATTTGACAACCAAATCTTGTCCTGCGTGGGTGATCGTGGTAATGCCGCTTCCGATTGTATTGTTGATCTTCAGCTGGAAATCAGGATCAAGCTGCGTATACATCCATTGAATCTGATTGTAGATACCCATCAAAAATTCTTGTGAAATCGTTCGCTGCAAGTATTCGGAAAGCTCCGCCGCAAAAACCGGAAGTCGCTTTGCCAGCTCGCCGATCTCCACCACTGTTTCTGTAACCACGAGTGTGACTATGCCAATGGCCAAAAGCATCAGCAGCAAAAGCGAAACCGTGACTGACAACCAACGGGGGATTTTGAACTTTTTGGTCATAAAAGTGACGGGCCTGTTGATCACCAGAGCGATGACTAAAGCAATAATAAATGGGTACAGTAAGGGTGTTGCGAACTGGAAAAGCCAAATTCCTACATAAATAAGCAGGTAAACCCATATTAACCGAATGATTTGAAATAGGCGCTCCACCCAGTTTTCCCGATTCAAAAGTGGTCTCCTTTCTGCCGCAAGCAAGCGGACAAAAGCTGTTGGTACTATTATGCAATATGCTTCATAGGCAGAGCAAGCCAGCGGAAAAAACAAAACTGGGTTTCACCCTTTGAAACATTTTTTCGCCAATCTTATTCACAAAATGGCAATAATCTTTTATAATTGGGTCGACTTATAGTGGATTCTTTTCTCTCGCCTCTCCCTTTGACATGATCGAAAGGCATAAATGATTATGTGAGGATTTGCGTGGATACATTCCCTGACAAGAGTGGTGGATGAAAGAAACCGCTGCTTATAATTTCATATAGCTTTAGACTAGGGCGCTTATTCGTCATATTAGGATAAGCAAAGACTGGATAAGCACTACTACTTGAGTGGAAAAGGAGAGGGAGTTCTATGACAACTACTCGTGGACTAGAAGGCGTTGTTGCGGCTCAATCATCAATCTGTTCTATCGTCGATGGTGTTCTTTGCTATGGCGGGATCAACATCGATGAGCTCGCAGAACATGCAACTTTTGAAGAGGTTGTATACTTACTCTGGCATGGAGCGTTACCGAAGCGTGATCAGCTGGACGCTTTGAAAAAGCAATTGGGTGAACAAGCTGTTGTGGCCAAAGAAGTATTGGAAAGTGTTCGCCACTATCCGCAAGGTGTTCATCCAATGGCGGTGTTGCGCACAGCTGTCTCTTCGCTAGCGCTCTACGATCCAGAAACGCAAGACATGTCTCCTGAAGCCAACTATCGGAAATCAATCCGTCTGATGGCACAAACTCCTACCCTGATTGCAGCGTATGCTCGTATGCGTAAAGGCTTGGATCCAGTAGCTCCACGTGCCGATTTCACAATCGCACAAAACTTCCTTTACATGCTGACAGGCGAAGAGCCTACTGAAACAGCTGTGAAAGCATTTGACATTGCACTGATTCTGCACGCCGACCATGAGTTCAATGCATCTACTTTTGCTGCTCGTGTAACGGTTGCGACACTGACTGATATTTATTCGGGTATCGTCTCTGCAATCGGCACGCTCAAAGGACCTCTGCACGGAGGCGCTAATGAAGCAGTAGCAGCGATGTTGACTGAAATCGGCAGCATGGACAAAGTAGAATCTTATGTCAGAGGTAAACTGGATAACAAGGACAAAATCATGGGCTTTGGACACCGCGTCTACAAAGATGGCGATCCTCGTGCAAAATGGTTGAAACAAATGTCCAAAGCGTTGACCACGCAAATCGGCCGTCCTGAGCTGTACGAGATGTCTGTAAAAATTGATGACATGGTAACTGGCGAAAAAGGCCTGAAACCAAACGTTGACTTCTACTCCGCATCGGTGTACATTTCTCTGGGTCTGGAAATTGATCTGTTCACACCGATCTTTGCCATCAGCCGTATGTCCGGTTGGACGGCTCACATCATGGAACAGTATGAAAATAACCGTCTGATCCGTCCTCGCGCGGATTACATTGGTCCGGTGGGTCAGCACTACGTGCCAATCGACCGTCGCTAATCTTGTTATTTTCGAGCGTGGAGGGCAGGTGTTCAGCCATGCTGTTCACTCCTTACGTGCAAGCTTGCGAACTACCACGGTACTGTGGTAGTTCTCCTACGTCTGGAAATATTCCAAATCAACTATTACTTCAACACTGGAGGGATTCTTGTGTTTAAAAACCTTACACAACCAACTGCCGGCGAAAAAATCACTGTTGATAACGGCAAACTTGTAGTTCCAAACAACCCGGTCATTCCTTTTATCGAGGGAGACGGTACTGGTCCTGACATCTGGAATGCATCTGTTCGTGTTCTGGATGCAGCAGTAGAAAAAGCTTACAACGGCGAAAAGAAAATCGCTTGGTTCGAAGTATTCGCAGGCGAAAAAGCTTTCAACCAATACAACGAGTGGCTGCCAGAAGATACACTGACTGCCGTTCGTGAATACCTGATCGCAATCAAAGGACCTTTGACTACACCAGTGGGTGGCGGTATCCGCTCCATCAACGTAGCATTGCGTCAAGAGCTTGATCTGTATGCATGCGTGCGTCCTGTTCAGTACTTCGATGGTGTTCCATCCCCTGTGAAACATCCTGAATTGACAGATATGGTCATCTTCCGCGAGAACACTGAAGACATCTATGCTGGTGTTGAGTGGGCTGAAGGTACTCCAGAAGTGAAAAAAGTAATCGATTTCTTGCAAAATGAAATGGGCGTGAAGAAAATCCGCTTCCCGGAAACATCTGGTATCGGAATCAAGCCTGTTTCCAAAGATGGTACAGAGCGTCTGGTTCGTGCAGCGATCGACTACGCAATTGCAAACAATCGCAAATCGGTTACTCTCGTACACAAAGGCAACATCATGAAGTTCACCGAAGGCGCGTTCAAAAGCTGGGGATATGCACTGGCTGAAGCTGAATACGGAGACAAAGTGTTCACTTGGGCACAATACGATCGTATCAAAGCTGAAGGCGGCGACGCTGACAAAGCACAAAAAGAAGCAGAAGCAGCTGGCAAAATCATCGTAAAAGACGTGATTGCTGACGCGTTCCTGCAACAAATCCTGACTCGTCCAGCCGAGTACGATGTAGTAGCTACCCTCAACCTGAACGGTGACTATGTATCTGACGCCCTGGCTGCACAAGTAGGCGGTATCGGTATCGCTCCAGGTGCAAACATCAACTACCTAACTGGACATGCGATCTTTGAAGCAACCCACGGTACAGCTCCTAAATACGCTGGACTCGACAAAGTAAACCCATCCTCCGTGATCCTGTCCGGAGAAATGATGCTGCGTCACCTGGGTTGGAATGAAGCTGCTGATCTGATCATCAACTCCATGGAAAAAACCATCTCTGCGAAAACAGTAACATACGATTTCGCACGTCTGATGGATGGCGCTTCCGAGCTGAAATGCTCCGAGTTCGCTGACGCTTTGATCAAAAACATGTAAGATAGTTTAAGCATCAGTTTTCACACTTTACCTTTCGGAGGGGAATAATCATGGCATTCCAACGCAAAAAAATCGCTGTTATTGGTAGTGGTTTTACTGGAGCAACGACTGCATTCATCCTGGGCCAAAAAGAACTGGGTGACGTCGTGCTGGTTGACATCCCTCAACTGGAAAATCCAACTAAAGGGAAAGCATTGGACATGATGGAATCCTCCCCAGTATTGGGCTTTGATTCCAACATCACTGGTACTGCTAACTATGAAGATATCAAAGGTGCTGATCTCGTTATCATCACTGCTGGTATTGCTCGTAAGCCTGGCATGTCCCGCGATGACCTGGTTAATACCAACGCTAGCATCATGAAATCTGTTGCTGAGCAAGTGAAAACTTATGCACCAAACTCCATCGTACTCGTACTGTCCAATCCAGTTGATGCGATGACTTACACTTTCTTCAAAACGTCTGGCTTCCCGAAAGAGCGCGTAATCGGTCAATCCGGCGTTCTCGATACTGCTCGTTTCCGTACCTTCGTAGCTATGGAACTGAACGTATCCGTAGAAGACGTAACTGGCTTCGTATTGGGTGGTCATGGCGATGACATGGTTCCATTGGTTCGCTACTCTTATGCTGGCGGTATCCCACTGGAAACTTTGATTCCAAAAGATCGTCTGGAGCAAATCGTAGAACGAACTCGCAAAGGCGGCGGAGAAATCGTAAACCTGCTGGGTAACGGTTCTGCTTACTATGCACCAGCGGCTTCCCTGGTACAAATGGCTGAAGCCATCATCAAAGACAAAAAACGCATCCTGCCTTCTATCGCTCTCCTACAAGGCGAGTATGGCTACAACGACATCTACCTAGGTGTACCAACTCTGCTGGGTGCAAACGGTATCGAGAAAGTAATCGAGCTCGAACTGACTGCAGACGAAAAAGCAGCTCTCGACAAATCGGCTGACTCCGTTCGCAACGTAATGGCGGTTTTGAAATAGTTATCTGTATGAATAACAAACGACGTCTTTCTTCTTGAAAGGCGTCTTTTTTTGTGGTCGTTCGTGGCTTCGGTGGAGGGGAGGAAACAGGAGAAAACGCTCCAGCTTCTTGGGCCTCTAGCGTGGGAGAAGAACTGTCCGCTTCCGGGGAAAAAGCGAAACCGCGTCCAAAGCAGTTCTCTCAGGATGATTGTTCAGAGGTGGACGCTTAAGAGCGTGTTTCGCTTTTTCCCCTCCAGCTTGGTATGAGTCCCAAAGAGCTTCGCTTATTTCTCCTGTTTCCTCAGCGAGCGGTATAGGCAATTCGGAGCATACAACATATTTGTTTGTTATTCATGGATGGGAAAAAAATTCTAAGACATAAGAAGATTATTTGAAGGCAAAAAGAATCGTACGGTACACCTTGGAACAGAAACAGCAACCAGTCTCCGTGGATGCGCTCAGGATCATGTTCTTCCAACAAAATTCTTACTAAGACGTGACCAAAAAACAAAGCTGCTGAAGAGGAAAGAGGAGAAAACCAGCTAATATT